>NZ_JBFRSC010000008.1:2214-2413 GCF_041473335.1 Vibrio sp. 10N.222.55.C7 | reverse complement strand
ATTCGATAACTCGAGCTAGATAGTTAAAGTCCCCAGAATCACCGTGGTAATTACGGTAAACATCGACACTGAAATATCTAGGTTGGTCCACTTGAATATGCTCAGCAATTCGCTGCTCGATGGATTCTAGAGTTTCACCTGTTTGCGAGTAAATGTATTTCTTGGTGGTCTTTTGAAGCTGGCGTTCTTTAGCTTCTTT
>NZ_JBFRSC010000008.1:0-1442 GCF_041473335.1 Vibrio sp. 10N.222.55.C7 | reverse complement strand
TGTGTGACGTAATTGTTCACGTCAACCCACTGACCAATGTAGTCAATCTCCACGTAGTCTGAATTTTCTTCAACCATGAACAACGCCGCTTCTTGTTGAACGTCGGCCAGTTGTAGCATGTCGTTATCGACTTTTTGCTGTTCCATTGAGGTCACATTTTGTGCCATGGCAGCGCTAGACGTTGCCATGATAAGTAGCGCTAAAACTGTTTTATTCATTTTACGATATCCCTAAATTAAGGTAATTCTGTTACCCAAGGTTTGCCCTGAGTTGCTTTGTGATAACCATATTCGTATATGGTTAATAAATAGTGTTCATCAAACATGTCTTTGGTTCGTTTGGCGTAACCAAAGTCGTGCTCGATGTAAGTAAATTGCATATCAATGTTGTTGATTTCACAGATGTATTTCATTCGATATAAATCACCACGTGTTTGAGCAAGAGTCAGGCTTGATACGCTCTTTGCTACTAAATCTAGACCCTTATCTCTCAGCGAGTGGTACGGCGCTTTCAGTGCTCCATTTCGAATAACATCGAGCTGTGGTGGTCTTTCTAACCCAAGAGCATCTGAGATCTGCTGATAGTCGAAGTTAGATGGATTGAAAAATACTTGAGCGGCTAAACCACCATCGACGTGAAGTTCTTCATAACTTTTACCTTCGTACTTCACATTGATAAACTGCGGTGGGAAGACTCCAGGAATAGAAGCACTTGCTGCTAAAACCTTATATATAAGTTCAGACTTATCTGGCATGTCACTATTTGCAATTGCGCCCACATTCCAAATGACAAGCTCTCCAGAATCAAAGTGTGTGCTACCAATAAACAAACGCTTACCGTTGCGGTGTCGCGCAGCAATTTGCTCGATCATCGGTTCAGGGAACGCCTGAGCGATAAATTGATTCAAGTTTTTACCGTCAGTAAAAGCATCTTTAAAAACGGTGTTTAAAAAGTTCTTTTTGCCGAGCACTGATTTGTCATTGATGTTTAACATCACCTCCTTCATCTTCGGAAATGCATCTCCGCCGATGAATACAAATGGTGCCATTAGCGCTCCTGCACTGATGCCAGTAACTATTGAGTAGTCTTTCAATTGGCCAGATTCTTCCAGCCCTATCAAAATACCGGCTCCAAAGGCTCCGTTCGCGCCGCCTCCTGACAAAGCTAAGATATTTAGTTGCTCACCTGACACTTTAATTGGCGTTGTTTGATCGATTGGAGAGTATAAGAAGTCTGGGTTCTCACTCGCCCACATACGCAATGGCTCTTTTACTGATATCGCTTCTTCTACAACCACTTCTTTGTAATTGTCTTTGTGTACGCGTACATCCAACGTGTGGGGTGAGCTACATGCCACTACAAGTAATGACAAAGCAACGGTAAAACCCGAGGAAATTAGACGGTTCATAATTAGGCTCATTTAATGTTCTCTAAAATGATTC
>NZ_JBFRSC010000007.1:33101-254572 GCF_041473335.1 Vibrio sp. 10N.222.55.C7 | reverse complement strand
AGTTGGAAGGAAATGGACAATTCCGAGTTACAAACGGGGGAATTGGTAAAAATTCAAGCTAAGGGTTCATTTACTAATAATTACATATCGTTTGCGTTGATTTACATTACACGACCTAGTATATGCACCAGTAACTCAACCAGCTCAGCACATTGATTTACAAAGATTAAAAACTATACTCAACTTTCATACTTACTACTGGATCTTTATTGATGATTAATATAAATAATCAAGTATTCGCTCTTTCATCCATTGCCCTGCTTTTGACGGGTTGTTCTCCATCCTCAGACCCAACGGTTAGTGAAAACATCAATGATTACAAGGGATCAGCTAGCATTACTCAAGGTCTTGCAAAAACAGTAGAAACGAATCTTTTTGAGTGTGCAAATGGTCGAAGTCGTGTGGCAGGCATCGGTGAGATTGCTGATGCTGACGGGAAAGTATGGACAGTTCCTGCTCAAAACCATTTCACAACTGCACCAAAAGCTGTCGATCTTTATGAAGAGTGCGCCAATATCACGCCTGATAGTATAGCTGATGTGGATGAAGAGTCTGTCCCTGTGGCTGTTATTGACTCAGACGGTGAAGAGATCACAGGTTACATCTTTGCTGACAACTATTTCGAGTTATATGTTAATGATCAGCTTGTTGCAGTAGACACGGTACCTTTCACACCGTTTAACTCTAGTATCGTCAAGTTCAAAGTAAATAAACCATACACGATTGCTGTAAAAGTAATCGATTGGGAAGAAAACTTAGGTTTAGGTACAGAAGATAACCGTGGCAAAGCATTCCATCCCGGTGATGGTGGCTTTATCGCAAGCTTTAGTGACGGCACTGTGACGGGTTCCGACTGGCAAGCACAGACATTCTATACTGCACCAATCTATGATCTTAGCTGCTTAAGTGAGATTGATGGTAAGCGCTTATCGGAGAATTGCACAACTGAGGGCACTGATAACGGTGCAAATGCTTATGCCGCTCATTGGGAAACTCCAAGTAACTGGATGGCAAAAGATTTCGATGCAGCTTCATGGCCCCAAGCGACTGAGTATTCAGAAGATGAAATTGGTGTAAATAATAAAAAATCTTACATGAACTTTATTGATAAATTTAGCGGTGCTGGGGCAAGCTTCATCTGGTCAACAAATGTTGTTTTGGATAATGAAGTTCTACTAAGATACGAAGTGAAATAGCTTTTTCTCTAGCCTCAAAAAGCAGTTATGTTATCAGTTGATAAAGCATAGCTGCTTACTTTTTTCAATCGTTAATTCTGCTACATCTTTCCTTTCCTGACTCATAAAGGGGCAGGAGTGTTTTAGAGTAGTCGCACTAAGGCGCTCTTGTCCCAGAGCGACATGTAGTGCCACTAGTTATGGTGTGTGTATCAAATAGATAAGCAGGTTGTTGTGGTAAAGGTATATCATCCCCAACCTGTAAAAATACTTATCTCTTGCAAAGCTTAAGAGCCATTGTGGAGTTATAGAGTGGTGCTGAATAACGTCGAAATATCTCTCTATACTGTTGTTGGCTATCCAACAGAAAAGTCACTCTTATGTGCTCTGTATAATAAGTGGTCAGGATAGAACGCAGCCAACCGGCTATTGCAGTATCTAATAAAGCTTCGCAATTAGTAACCCAGACCCAAGTTGGTTGCTTGTTGTTTCGGATTATTTCCATGAGCTGCGATTTATTCCTGTAATCGTCCTCTAAGCAAAGAAGATCAAAGTACGTTGTTTGAACACCCATTCCATGGTTTATGCCATCGTACATTCGCCTAATATCGCATCCACACTGGTGGGGGAAAGAATGGAACCACATCATATTTAACTGCCAACAACCATGTATAAAGCGTTCAGGCGAACCGATAGGCCATTGGTTAATATCTGGTGAAAGTAACTGTGAGGTTATATTAGATTTCAACGGTACCACCTCTTTACAAATCAATGATTGAAGAATGGCGAATACATTCTCCTCTTGCATCAATAGCATAAAGTCGATCGAGTATGGTATCAATGATGCTTGTTCATTCCTTCTGCTGCTACTCACTCAAGTCAGTTGATTCTATTTTTAAGAATGCAAATTTGATATCATTTAATAAAAATGAATTGTGGTAGATAGAATGACAAAAACTTGCAGCCAGTACGAGGACTTGTGTAAACGAGTCATCGACGAAGGTGTTTGGATTAATAATGACAGAACAGGTAAACGTTGCTTAACTGTCATTAATGCGGATTTAGAGTATGACGTTTCAGATAATGAATTTCCTTTAGTTACAACACGTAAAGCTTTTTGGAAAAGCGCTATCGCTGAAATGCTTGGCTACTTGCGCGGGTATGACAATGCCGCAGATTTCCGAAATCTAGGCACAAAAACTTGGGATGCTAACGCAAACTTGAATCAGGCGTGGCTAAACAATCCACATCGTAAAGATGTGGATGACATGGGTAGAGTCTACGGCGTTCAAGGGCGAGCATGGGCGAAGCCTGACGGTGGGTTTGTCGATCAATATAAAAAGATTGTTGATAATCTAAGTAAAGGCATCGATGACCGCGGTGAAATCATGTCGTTTTATAATGTGGGCGAATTCCACATGGGTTGTTTACGCCCTTGTATGTATAGCCATCACTTTTCCCTGCTAGGTGGAACCCTTTATTTAAACAGCACTCAACGTAGCTGTGATGTCCCATTAGGATTGGTCTTCAATCAAATTCAAGTTGCATGGCTGCTTCAAATCACAGCCCATATCACCGGGTTAAAGGCTGGTAAGGCATTTCATAAAATAGTCAATGCTCACATTTATGAAGATCAATTAGATCTGATGAAAGAGCAGGTAAATCGAGAACCTTACTCTTCACCTAAACTCATCATTAATCCAAATATCAAATCATTAGAAGACTTGGAAACATGGGTTACTGTTGAGGATTTCGAGGTTATTGATTACCGACACCACGAACCAATCAAATATCCATTTGCTGTCTAGCAAGACGAACTGGGGGGTAGGATGCAAACTTATCCCTCACTCTTGCTAAGCAAGCTCTCCAATAGTTCGACCCTTTCCTGAAGGACTTTCCGCTCTTTACTAAGTTCTTCTTTGTACCATTCTAAGCTGCCACTTGTATCTTTGAAGCGCTTTCTAAGTTTTGTTAATTCTCTCTCCGACTCAGAATAAAGCGTAAACCAATGTAAAATTTCAAGCTTTGAATGTTCGAGTAAATCCTGCAAGTTTTCTTCTTGCTGTTTTTTTGTAATTTTGATGTGCTTTGAGTCTTCTTTCCGCTGCCGAACAATCACGTCAAGCTCTAAACTGACCCAACCTCTCGCGCCTTGTTCTTTGAAAGTATTACGATGAAGTCCAGCGAGCGTTGCCACTTGTCCTTTTGTCGCTTTTAAATTTTCATCATTCCTTATGGCATCCAATGCGACCCAAATTTTTTCAGTATTTTCGTCATACAACTCTTGGTTCTTTTTATCATATTCAGCCATCAGATGGTGCCTCTCCCAAATACTCTAAGACTCTTTTCGACTCTTCTATTGCTTCGGTTATCTGATCTTGTCTGTCTTCATACCCCTCAGCACCAACTAATTTTATATTATCAAGGTATATCTCTCGCCACTTCGGTGCATTTGCTTTGGTGACAACAGCATTGTGGCAACGTGCAGGGTTGCACCTTAAACCACCAATGCATGGCAATGCCTCATCAAAGTCTTCGACTCCACCGAAGCAATAACCACTTCCCACACTAATAATGGCAACCCCTTGTTCTACCATTGCTTCGTATATTTCCTCTTCTGAATAGCCAGCTTCCACGCATCCATTGAAGAACTTTCTGACCTTTGAAAGGTGCTCGTCAGCTTTTCCTCCCATGTATTTACCATTAGGATCGAAGTTTACTTTAACTGCCTCTAATTCAGCAGTATGCCTCAAATCCAACACTTTAGACTGACCATTAAGGCTAGTTAATTGACTAGCTATGCCACCGTAGCCAAGTGTCGTTTGACTAACTTTACCTTTGCGTGAAAGCGCATCTGTTGCAGATACGATATGCTTAAGTTGGTAAGAGATAACAGGTAAGCCAACATCAGCTCTAAACATTTGGTGAGCCAAACTGTGTCTGAATACATAGCCGTTGAGCTTACTAGAAATGTCTTGGGAAGATAATCCAGTTAATGCTAAGAAGCTATTTTGAACCATATTGGTGAGACTTGTCATAGGGGTATTTGTTTCTTCTGGTTTTAAGGTATCTACATTCGCAAATACATATGTATTTTGAAATATCTTGCCACCTATCAACTCAATCACTTTCATTGCATCTATCATGATTGGTATCACCACCCAGCGATCATTAAACAAATTCCATCGGTTGTCTCGCCCCTTGTGCTCTTCCGATACTATCGTGTTCTCTTTTAAGTCCAGACAGCTATCAATCTTTAGATCCGAAAACACATTTGGTCTTGCTCCCATTAGACTTGCTATGATCCATAAACCTGAGTAAAAAGCTTTATTAATTGCAATTCGAAGAGGTTCACTCGAAATAACTTTTTTCCTAAATTGTTCCACTAACATTGCATTCGTGGGAGGTACATTGGAATGAGGCATTACTAACTGGTTATCAGGAAAAATTGCGTTGATATTAGTGATTGAGTATCCTTTCCTACTCAAACGATAGGCACCATAACCCTCAAGATCTTGTTTTGAATATGAAAACTCTTCATAACTTGAGGCTAACGCCTCATAGTTTTTAGCCATAACAGGGTCGTTCACCTTTTCGTTAACCGCCTTTAAAAAGCTCACGACATTAAATGAGGCTCTCCTGAGAGCTAAATCGAACTCTTTGGTTTCAAGATAAGGTAGCTTTTCTTTTTTCTTACAATTGCTCTTCTTATGATTTTCCTCATAGGCATTTTTTATTGCGCCGTAGTCAGCGTCACACTCGATACCAATATCTTCTTTGGTTTTAAGGGTATTTAAGTAGTCAAAAAAAACTTTATAAGACACTCTTGGAGATTTCTTGGACGATAGCTTTAACGTAGTATTCTTTGCGGCATCTTCAAAATCCAACAACGAAATATGAGATAGCGCACAGTAGTGTGCTTGCACATACTCTTTACCAAGTCGCCTCTCCACCTCAGAGAAAACAAAATCTAAGAAGTTAAGTCCGTCTTTAAATGGGGAAATTAAAGTGTTGGGCTTTATTTCGCTTTTAGAGTGACCATATTCTTTTGGCGAAAAATAAACAAATAAAAACAAGCATTTAATCTCCGTAATAACGCCTAACGGAATATGCTTATAGGTACTAAAATCAAGCTGAACTTTTGCTAAGGTTACTGATGCCGATCTTTTCGATAAATCCGCGTCATAGTCCCACAACATATCGCTGAATACACTTTTCCTAGAAACAGGTAATATAGCGAGCTGAGCAACATAGGGGGCAATCTCACCTATAACCTCATCAGAATTAACTTTATTCAAAATCAGCAGGTTCGAGAGTACATCTTTCCAATATTGATTTATTTGTTGCAAGTGTTGTAAATGCCGCTTTTCCATTGTTAGCTACCCCAACTATCTACGATGGTGGTTTCAATAAATAACGAATCTTCTTTTGCTTTCGTCAAAACATCTTCTTCAAACTCGGAGGTTTCTGTATTCAAGATATCGTCCAGCAATGAAAGATTCTCTAGCACAACCACATAGTAAGGCGTATTGACAACGTCACCACTCTCCAGAGTTGCTAAATAGTCTCTTTGCATCGCAAACAGCTCTGGAAGATGTTTCTCTGTCAACATCACATTTTCACAAGATAAGCACTTATTGTATTGAGAGCAGGGTTTACCCTTGACGTACAACGAGGACTTTTTGATAAAGTCAGGTGGCTCAAATATGTTTTTGCAACCACCAAGGGGGGTTTTCATGATGATTTGAGTCTCATCAAATCGTCGATGTTGGTGAGAGTTAATATCCTGTATGCTTGCATAGGCAGCATTACTGTAAATATCTTCTATTGCTTTCCTTGCTTTATCCCTTGTAATCCTATCGAATTCTAAATTTTCTAGATAATTCATTGTCGTATAAATAGAAGAGTGCCCTAGCAGATATTGAATTTCTCTGAGCGAAACACCAGCCTCAATCAGCTCGCTCACAAGCGTGGGTCTAAACCTGGTTGTGGTAAGTACCAACGGCTCACCATCATCATTTTTAAGTTTATATTCCTCAATGAGTTCAGAGTACACACTAGACATAGAGCGCTCATTCATAGCTTTAGGTACTGTCCCAAAATTTATAAAAAGCCTTTGGGATAACTCTATTGATACATACTTCCGAGCTTCTGAAGTCAGTAGCGTAACCTCATCAAATATGGTTTCGACAAAGTTTTTTTGGCTCATTGTTAACCATTGCAAATTGGCGTGAAACAAGTCTAGATGTAACATTTTTTCCCCCATTGAGCGCTCTTTCCAATAGGTCAAACACGGCTTATTCGTAAGAGGGTGATGCTCTTGATAATCATCCATATCAAGATCTAAAATAGGGTTTAAATTCATGCCCAAGACTTGCGCCATTTTTAATACATATATACCAACATCCCGTGCCATCACTCGTCTAGTTATCACTCCCCACTCATCATACAGTTCAGGGAGTGAAAGCCTTCTAGTTGAAATAAAACTAATAAATTTATTCTGTCCTTCGGTACGCTCTTGTGAATCGTGGTAAGTGGGTACTCTATTGCAATAATCTTCAAAGATAACCCTTGCTTGGAACTTTGGATCATCAAGGTTGGCACTATATCTATCTAGTATTTGGTATGGAGATAGCTTCTTTCTAGCTAACGCCATTTCCCTCTCTAGCATTTTATGAATCTGCTTTCTTTCATTTAGAGAATAAGGCTTATATGCGACCGACTTTCTGACCGTCTCAAATCCATCAACAGGGTAATAATTGAAATCGAAGTTTCGAACTGATTTAAGTTTTGATAACGTCATTCGCGCTGCTGATAGTGTTGTGTTTGCATACGCTGTTGATAGCTCATCATTACCAATTTTATTACCAAGGTACTCTTTGAAATCTTTCAAAGACCATGCTTCAAAGCAATCTTTGAAGCTACTGTCTGGGGGAACACCTTTGCTTTCTAAGAAGCCACAATAATGCTTGTATCCAATATGGTAATTACTAATCCCTGATTTTGAAGTCGCCTTTAAAGACCCAACCGCAAAGGCATGTTGCACATCCTCGTAAAATCTATTTTCAGAGCTAAAATCATCAATCGAAGACAAGGGTTTCTTTCGCAATGTGAGAAACACTGAAATCTTGCTTTCTTCTTTATCAAAAGCTTTTTCGGTGCGCACGTCATCACGCTCTTTGACGGTTTTGTAATTGACGCCTTTGAGGTCAGAGATCTCTCTTGAGAAGCATTGATACTCATGATTCAACAATGGAAGCATCACTCTCATACGCTCTGGTGGAATTAGATGGCTAAACACTAATTTATCAATCGCATTTCCCCACATTGGAAGTGTCAGCTTTTCCGCATTCGTTAAACTGTTTTTCCACTTGAGAAAAATTCTTCTATTATTAAGGTCATAACCGACCGAGTGACTACTGTTTTTAATTTGGCTATATGGAAGAGATACTCCATTTTCCAGCAACAGTTGATTAAGCTGCTTTCTAAGATCAAGTAAAGCTGGTGTATCGAGCCTATTTGTTTTGCACGACAGTTTATTAGCCAAAAATGCCTTATTAATAAGCCCAAACTTCTCGAAGAAACTATCAAAATCTCCTGCAACTAGCTTTGAGTTACCAGCCTTATTTGATAGCTCGATATCCCATAAAAAGTCAGGATTAACTTTACACTCATAGATGAAGTCACTCATCAATGTCGCAATAACTTCATCATCATCATTTAATAGTATTCGTAATTCCTTTAGCTCCTTCTCGATCTCGCAGATATCTTCTTTTAAATGCTTACGCAATTTGAAATAGTCAATTTCTGCATCGATGAAAAAGTAACGTAAATCAATTTTATTACGACTTGTAGGTACCGCTTTCTTTTGAGCAACACTTAATCCTTGCCACCAACGGTTCAAACTGACCCTGAATTCGTTAAGAGTCATATCGAACTACCTTTCTTGGCTCTAGTTCGATTTTTTAACTTTTCCATCAGTTGATATCTTTTTAAAGCGATGCCATTGCTATCAACAAAACTTTCCCAGACTCCAACAGGAATTTTTGTGTATTTTTGTGTTGTATCAATTGACTCATGTCCAAGACACTGTTGAAGCAACAGTAACCTATCAAGTTGCGTCTTAAGTAAGTCTTCAGAATTTAGTAGCATTGCACCGAAGCCATGCCTTATTTTATGTGGCGACAATGGAGCTTTAATTAGTCCAAGCTTTAACGCTCTTTTAGATAACTTACTTATTAATTTGCTGACTGCCCTTGCACTATACGGATCGCCATTCTGATTAAGAAAAGCAGGAATCGGTGCTTTACCCCATTTTCGTTTGTGCTTTTTATACTCCAGACTTGAGTTGTATTTTTGTACTCTATTGATTGTCTCTTTTGTAACAACCGTATTTCGAGGTTTAGCTTCCCTACCACGACCTTTGTTGCCTTTAATTTCCATTGCAACATACGGACTAGGCATTTGAAACGTTTCACTATCTACAATGACACTTTGCCGAGATTTTCGAGATAGGTGCAAGATAGTTTCTTGGGGTATGCGTTCAACTTCTTCTCGGCGTACACCTGAGTCATACATGAATTGGATTAGGCATCTTTCTCTTTCATGATTGGCAACAAGTATCAAAGCTTCTATATCTAAGTATTGCGCTGGCTTAATTAATGACTCTTTAGCCGCAATGGATAAGCTGCCATTTTCATAGGGATTTTCTTCTCGAATCAGTTTGTAGCCTGCTGGAGGTTTGCACAAAAACTCTGAAAAAAAACGTCCATACGTAGCATCTCTATTGGATATGGTTTTCCCCGCAATGGCTCGCTTATCTGACCCATCTTTGTTTTTGTCACTTCTGCAATATTGAAAGTATTTCTGAATTTCGGTTGAATGTACTGTCAACAGGCAATCATCGCGCTTGGATTCGATGTGGTTGTCATCGTACGTAGTGAGGTACTTAACCAAGTAGAGTAAGTTATTTGCGTAAGTTTTTACGGAGTGATCACTATGACCAATTCTGTAGTGTGTTAGAAAGTCAGATATGAGGGGCAGCAATTCCATTTGTTCATTGAAAACTACCACGCCTTCTTCTAGTAAGAGAGCATCGGGATATATACCACTGTTTTCGTGAGCGACAGATATTGACGTATCAATCTTGCCACCAGAAGAAATTATGACTGCTTTATCCATAAACCCTCGAACTATGCATTGATAATGTCCATCAACCAATATTGGTAACGTATTGTGCAATTTAAACATAGCACAATAAAATCATATGCAATCAGAGTAAGAGGTTTTATTTATTATTGATTGTGCATTTTGTGGTTTGGGTTATAAAAGGGGTACATCGCAAGAGCGCTGAGTGCTGTTTAGGTACAGAGTATCACCAAGTAGTGAGAAGTGATGGCTGTACATACACGGACGCAAACATCCCATGTGGAACTCACCTGGGTTGTAGAAGTTTAAGATCTCGCCGCGGTCATCAATACCGTTAGTTAGATCATCAACAATCTTCTTCAGTTGGTCGATATGACCGCCGTCAGGTTTTGCCCATGCACGTCCTTGAACGCCATAAACACGGCCCATGTCATCTTCACCCTTGCGGTAAGGGTTATTCAGCCATGCTTCATTCAGGTTAGAATTCGCATCCCAAGTTTTAGTCCCTAGCTTACGAAAATCTTCAGCATTGTCGTAACCACGGATATAGCCAAGCAGCTCAGCAACTGCGGCTTTCCAAAAACTCTTACGCGTTGTTACCAGTGGGAATTGGTTATTACCAACATCATATTCAAGGTCAGCATTGATCACGGTTAGGCAACGCTTGCCCGTGCGTTCATTTTCAATCCAAGTACCGTCATCAACGATACGCTGACAGAGATCTAAATACTGTTTCACACCAATTCCTTACTTCGTTTGTTGTGGTAATTCGTCTTTGTAGTGACCACGCTTGTATGCCCACACCATCATCAGCACACCGATGATAACCATTGGCAGTGACAAAATTTGTCCCATAGAGATAAATCCACCGAACAAACCTAGGTGAGCATCAGGTTCACGTACGTATTCTACTAAGAAGCGGAATGTACCATATCCAGCTAGGAATAACCCTGATACAGAACCAAGAGGACGCGGCTTTTTGATAAACCAGTTCAAGATGAAGAACAGCACGATACCTTCAAGCGCCATCTCGTAAAGTTGAGATGGGTGACGAGGAAGTGGACCACCGTTAGGGAACACAATCGCCCATGGCACATCAGTCACACGGCCCCAAAGCTCGCTGTTCATGAAGTTACCTAGACGGCCCATACCTAAACCAAATGGGACGAGTGGTGCAATCATGTCTGCCACGCCAAAGAAGGTGCGACCATTCTTTTTCGCATACCAGAACATTGCGGTGATAACACCCAGCAAGCCACCGTGGAAAGACATACCGCCAGTCCATACCTTAAATAGGTACAGTGGGTCTGCTAGGAAAAGGTCAAAGTTGTAGAAAAGTACGTAGCCAATACGACCACCCAACACCACACCTAGAAAGCCAGCAAACAGTAAGTCTGATACTTGCTCTCGAGTCCAACCACTACCCGGTTGATCAGCTCGGCGATTTGCTAACCAAAGAGCAAACATAAAACCGACAAGGTACATTAGGCCGTACCAACGAACTGAGATTGGTCCTAGTTCAATAAGAACAGGATCGATATTTGGGAATTCGATAAAACCCTGAGACATACTTGGCTCTCTATCTAAATTGATTAACGGTTAGCTCAATGACTAACAGAAAAGACACTACAGCAGCATTGTGGCTGCTATAAACATTAAAAATACCGCAAAGAATTTCTTCAGCACAGGGGTTGGCAATTGAGTGGCCAGTTTCGCACCCACTCGAGTGGTCAAAACTGAGGTACAAGATATCGCGATCAAAGCCGGTAGATAAACATAACCCAAGCTATACGCAGGAAGATCATCGACAGAAGATCCATGCCAAATGAAACCTAGCATTCCCGAAATCGCGATAACACAACCGCATACCGAAGATGAGCCGACGGCTTTACGCATTTCCACACCGTGATGGTTAAGGAAAGGTACCGATAAAGACCCACCGCCAATGCCCGCTAAGCTTGATACCAAACCAATCCCGCCGCCACACAACACGGTTTTAGCTGAACCCGGCATCGATTTTTGGCTCTTGGAGCGAATCGACAATAGCATTTGCAACGCCAACACCAAAACAATCACACCAAAGACTTTTGGTAAGTATTGAGCTGGAATTACATCGGCCACGAAAGAGCCGAGGAAGCCACCTATCACCACACCTGGCATCAACCATTTAACGACAAACATCTCTACGTTACCCAACTTTAGATGGTTAATCGCAGACGATCCCGACGTAACGATGATGGTTGATAGCGAAGTAGCCAATGCCATTTGCATCGCAAACTCTTGGGGGATACCCGCTTTAGGAAGCAAAAACAGTAAGGCAGGAACAACCAGCAAACCACCACCAATGCCTAGCAAGCCTGCTAAAACACCAACAATAGCACCAAGGCCCGCTAACAAGCCTATCAGTTCATATGACACGTTAAATCCTATTTTTTACCTGCTCGAATGAAGCCTGTAAATTCACGCTCTTCGAAATAGTTCAGCATCATACTATAGATGTCACTACCATACGGTTTTGAAAGTGCCTTATTTGCCAAATCCTGTAATTCAGCCAAGTTCGACTGACGAATCAAATATTTGGTTCTTGCGACATTCGAGGTATTCATACTTAACGTCTCATACCCCAATCCAATCAATAGCAGCGCGCCCATCGGGTCACCGGCTAACTCGCCACAAATACAAACAGGTAATTGATATTGCTTACAAGTATCATGAATTTGTTTTAATGCCATGATCACCGCAGGGTGCATTGATTCATAGACATCGGATACTCGTGAATTGTTCCGATCAACCGCTAATAAATATTGGGTTAAGTCGTTGGTACCGACTGAAACAAAGTCGACCTTATGCGCAATCAGCGGCAGTATGTACAGCATGGATGGCACTTCAATCATGATACCAACGCGAGGCATACGCACTCGGTTATCAAGCTCATGCACTTCATCATACGCTTGTTCAATCAACTGTAGCGCGTCATCCAACTCCTGTGCACCAGAGATCATCGGCAGCAAAATACTCAAGTTATGGCTTTCACAGCTCGCACGTAGCATGGCACGTAACTGAATAATAAAGATGTCAGGATGATCGAGCGTAAACCGAATACCACGCCAACCAAGGAATGGATTGTCCTCTTCGATAGGAAAATACGGTAAGGCCTTATCACCACCGATATCGAGTGTACGCATCACCACTTGTTTCTCTGGGTAGCTTGCCAGTACAGAACGATACTGCTTGAATTGTTCATCCTCTGACGGGAATCTTTGCTGCAACAAGAAAGAAATTTCAGTTCGATACAGCCCTACGCCATCAACGCCTTGGTTGATAGCGATGTTAGTGTCTGCACTTAAACCCGCATTAAGCAGAATCTCGACTTGCTTGTTGTCTTGCGTTTTTGCCGGTAGGTACAGCTCGCGATTGACCATAGAGGAGAGCTCACTCTCTTCTAGAATCAGCCCTCGATACTCTTTGAGCAGGCTTTTAGTCGGCTCAATAAAGATCTCACCGCTATACCCATCAACAATCGCTCGCTTGCCATTAGCTTGAGCTAGGTTGAGGTTTACCCCCATGACGGAAGGTATGCCAAGCGCTCGAGATAAAATCGCTGCGTGCGAGTTCGCCGCCCCTTCCAAGGAAATCACCGCTAAGAGCTTTTCTTTGGGAATAGACGCTAATACCGAAGCGGTTAACTCACGAACCACTAGGATAATCGGCTTATCTAACGTGCGAAGTTCATGTTCAGAGTTGTGGAGGAAATAGAGCAGCCTTTGTCCGAGCTCTCGGATGTCTTGTGCTCTCTCACGAAGATACACGTCCGACATACGAGCAAAGCGATTAGAATAACTCTCTACAACCTGTCTTAGTGCCCAATCGGCTTTATCGCCTTTCTGGATTTGGCTTTTTAGATCCTTACGCAGCATAGGATCGTTGAGTAAGTGAGTAAACAGGTCAAAGATCGCCAACGCATCTTTATTGATTTCGCTATCTAAGCGCTTTCGCATGCGCTTAAAGTCATTGAGGGCGTTTTCAACCGCTACCGCCAACAACTCATGCTCTCTCTCTATATTGAGCGTCGAAGCAGGATAAACATCGGTGAGTTCAGGCTGAGTGTTGTCCCACCATAAGTCACCAATCGCCACGCCCGATGAAGCTGCAATACCTTTAGTAGCCGGTAGCTTCTGTTGCTCTAACAGCCAATGGCCTTGAGTTTGGGCGTGCGCCACAATAACGGCAAGTTGTGCAGAGAGCGTGACAAGGAAGGATTCTTCCATCTCACTAAATAAACGTGGGGTCTTCTGTTGAATGACCAATACACCGAGCACTTGCTTGCGGTGGATAATCGGAGTACCGAGAAAAGAGTGATAGACGTTTTCTCCAAGCTCTGGAAAAAACTTATAAGCAGGGTGAGCAGACGCTTGTGCAAGGTTGATAGGTTCAGCACTTCTTTTAACAAGGCCAACCAGACCTTCGTCAAAACCAATGTGAATGCTATTGCCTTTGAAGATCAGGCCTTGAGTTGCCATCAACTCAAGGCGCTGCATATCATTATTTGCCAAATACACGGTGCAACATTCCGTCTGCATCGCACTGCATGTCTCTTTAACCAAAATATCAAGAGCCGTCGACACATCTTCAACTCTTGATACGTGTTCAACTATTTCCCTTAGTTGACTGAGCATGCTTAACCTCTACGCAATTTGCGCTTTCCTTTTATTTTTCGCTCTTTAAACGGCATTGCTAAAGATGCGAACTCTTTCATCGCTCGACGGTAAACATCTCGCTTGAAAGAAACAACTTGTCGAACTGGGTACCAGTAACTCACCCAACGCCAACCATCAAACTCAGGTGTACTTCCACGCTGCATATTGATATGCGATTCATCGCAATCTAAGCGCAAAAGGAACCACTTCTGTTTTTGTCCAATACAGACAGGTTTAGAATCCCACCGAACCAGTCGTTTGGGTAGCTTGTAGCGTAACCAATGACGACTTGTCGCGACGATCTTTACATCCTTTTTAGTAAGGCCAACCTCTTCATACAACTCGCGGTACATTGCCTGTTCCGGAGTCTCACCTTCATCTATTCCCCCTTGAGGGAATTGCCATGAATGTTGCCCGTATCGTTTAGCCCAGAAGACCTGACCATGGTTGTTACAGATTACAATACCAACATTTAATCGGTAACCATCGCCATCTATCACTGGCCAACCTCTATCTAAATTTTTAATTACTCTGATTTTTCCACATATCCCCAATCGGAGCAAACTTAGTGACGTGATAAGCGCTATATTTATGAATAATAACTAGGAATATGGATAAGTTTTGCTCAAATTCTAGTTACCCACACAATAGTGAGACATAGACCACATTTATTCACCTTTTCTGTGAATAACTATGTGAAGAATTACCCGCAATCGTTTTTTTTAATCCATAGATTCATCAACACCAAAAACAACAAATCAGTCAAAATAATTTTATTATTATATAAATCAGTAAATTAAAATAAAATTCTAGTTTTAAAAAACATTAGAAATGTAAAAGATCTTTCAGAAACCTGACATGGTTAAAGATCAACCACTCCGATGTTTATCCACACTACTAAGTGAAAGATTCATTTTGAACCCCATTTGGCAAGCATTTTATCCACCATAAACCCCTGTTTATTTATCCACTAAATTAATATTTCAATTAATTACCTTTATGTCCTGTGGATAACCCTGAGTTTGATCCCTTTTCTCGCAAGGAGATCATTTCTTAACCAGTCGTCATTTGGTGATAACTTCTGATAAAATCATTTTTTTTGATCATGCCTTTTATTATGAAACCAGAACCACAAACACAACAAGAGCTGTTAGAGCGCGCGTATGCCATCGCCGGAATGACCTTTAAAGAGCTCGCTGACGAAGCTGAGATGGTGATGCCAAACGACCTTAAGCGTGATAAAGGCTGGGTTGGGCAGCTATTGGAATGGCACTTGGGTGCACCTGCAGGCAGTAAGCCAGAACAAGATTTTGCCAAGCTCGGTATCGAGCTAAAAAGCATTCCGATTAGCTACTCTGGCAAGCCACTCGAAACCACCTTTGTGTGTGTTGCTCCTTTGATGGGTGTGCAAGGCATAACTTGGGAAACCAGCCACGTTCGAAACAAGCTGTCTAAGGTGTTGTGGATCCCTGTCGAGGGAGAAAGAGAGATCCCGCTAGCAGAGAGGCATGTAGGATCCCCATTATTATGGACACCTAGCCAAGCTGAAGACGAACTCTTGAAGCGAGATTGGGAAGAACTGATGGAGTTGATCGTTTTAGGCAATGTTGAACAGATAACAGCAAGACACGGTGAAGCACTGCATTTACGTCCGAAGGCTGCTAACAGTCGTGTGTTAACGGAAGCTTACGGTGCAAGCGGAAAACCTATCAAAACTAAACCACGTGGTTTCTATCTGCGAACTCAATTCACCCATAAATTACTGACAACACATTACGCATAGATCGTTTAATCGAGCCTCGATAGCCAAAACTATCAGTGCGTTAAAAAACAGTCTGGAATTAGAATCAATATCTCGCTACCAACGCCTCTTAATGAGGTTTGAGCGCCAGTTCAATATCACAGTAGCTTTGGCTTGGCTCATTACCAAACTCATCATAGGCGTTGTGTAAGCGAAGATACGCCTTTTCAAAGCCGAGCCGGAGTAACTCCTCTTTCACTTGATCCAAGGATCCAAAGTGAAGCGGCTCGCCGTCTTGCTTTACCGGTTCTAGCTTATGTTTGTACTCCACCGCCAATAGATATTCTGAAATATCAGAACAGCCAATAACGTACACTTTGGGTGTTTGATAAGAGTCTTTGTGCTCTCCATGTAACCACATGTCTAACTGATGCTTTTGCATAACCGGCCTCCCTTGCTCTCTATAGCTTAGTAGAACTCTATTTCTTTACTAGGGCACGTTGATTTTTCTCGATTAAAAAACAAAAAAGAGAAGCCAATGCTTCTCTTTTTTGTCCAGTTCTAGTTCAAAAGCGCTCACTTTTGACACCTAACTATCACCGTCAATGATTTAGGGGGTTGAAAGGTGCGATCAACCCCGAAAGATTACGTCGGTATTCGCGCGCTAAGAACACGACGAAGATGACGTACTCGACGTTCAATCGTGACGACTTCTGGTTCAGAAAAACCAATCGGTCGACCGTCAGCTTCAAGACCAATATCTCTTAGTAAGTGAGTATTGTTCCATGGTAGATCATATGAACTGCGACGAACTTTTCGTTGCCATTCACGCTCTTCACGACGAAGATCGGCACGGATAAGGACTGTTGCTAATTTTAAATATACTGAGTGACGCATAATAACTCTCCAGTTGTTGAATAAACTGAGGAAAAATAGCGTGTTAGATCGTATGAGGGTTTCTCACTTAGCTGCTATTTTTCCGCAGCCAAATAAGGATACGGATCTATTAGTTAGGTTTATCTTGGGTGTTTCGATCGGCCATGGCTGATGTTTGTGACATAACAGTCACCATGTCAGAACACGGATCAAACGAAGCGCAAATATGCTGTATAAAATCGAAATGTTTCATTTGCGCCTCCAAGCTAACTAAAAAATCCAAAAAAAATGGGGAAGTAAAAGCAGACAAGTCTTTGTTAAATCGTTGCTTTAACGGTTAAAGTCTAACCAAGTGAGTATATTATTCAACCGCTAATTGATTAACATTTTTAAAACAATGCATTCGCCTGAAATATTAGTTGCATATTCATTTACATATAACATATTCACTATGATTATATAAAATCACAGCATATCTCTCTTAGGGTCTAACTAGAAAACAACGGACTACCCTTCAGAAACAAAAAAGCCACGTAGATACGTGGCCTTTAATTTACGGTGACTGAATAAAGTCATGTAGAGAAGAGTCTAAACAACACCTTCAGAGATTAGGCTGTGTTTATTCAGCAAGCGGTACATCGTCGCTCGTGATACACCGAGCTCCTTAGCCGCCAATGAAACCTGACCACCGTAAGATTCCAATACAATCAGTAACGCATCGCGCTCTGAGCGCTCTCGAATACTCTTCAAGCTTCGGCGTTCATCATTCTGTTTTGGTAAATCCAGTTGGTGATCCTCAATGATCACAGCATCAGACATCAACACAACACGCTTAATTTGATTCATCAACTCACGCACATTGCCCGGCCAGTGATAACGATTCATCGAGCGGATAGCATCGTCTGAAAAGCTCTTCGCTTGAGCATTAAACTCTTTTGAATACTCACGTAGAAAATGATTAGCCAATACTGAAATATCACTCACTCGCTCTTTTAAGCTCGGAACGTGAATGCGCAGAACATTGATGTAATGATAAAGTTCTTCATTGAAGTCGCCCTCGATCAATGCCTTTTCGATATCAGAAGAGTTCGCGGCCAGAATACGCACATCGACTGGCTTAGGACCATCCGTAGTTTCAATTTTACCTTCTTGTAAGAAACGCAGCAGGTTCAACTGCTGATTACGTGGCATCGCCAATACATCATTGAGTAAAATGGTTCCGCCATCGGCTTCTTCCAACAGACAAGGTGCTGCAGCGGGCTGTGCAGAGATACCAAATACCTCGGCCTCTATTCTCATTTCAGACAAGGCACGACAATTGACCGTTAAAAATGGCTTTTGCGCTCGCGAAGAGTTTTGATGAATTGAGCGCGCAACCGTCTCTTTTCCTGCTCCACTCTCTCCGTAAATCAGGATACTGACATCAGTCGGCCCAATGCGCTTTACTTGGTCTCTCAAACGCTTCACAGCCACAGAGTCGCCAAGCAAACCCATATTGTTGTTGATGCCGTAGTTTGGCCATACTTTCTGCTCAAGCTTGAGCATACCCAATTGGTGACCAATGGTACTCAATAACTGGGCATCTGGGATTGGCGCCGTGAAAAAGTCGATACAGAAGTTGACGATAAATTGGCAAATGGTATCAGAGCTCAATTGCGATTCACGAATAAAGGCGAGCCATCTTACTTGCTTGTTGTTGCTCACGAGATTAGCGATACCGTTAAGGCTAAACTCATCATGACTAAGATCCACAATGCCAATGCATGGGCCAATGTCAGCAATCAAGGCATCGGCTTTTCGTAAATCTGCACACTGGGTACATTGCCAACCTACTTGCTCTAACACTGATAACCAGGGTTCGTACGCACCACCAACGACGATAAGAGAACCTGGTAAGGAATCCATCTTAAATTGAGTTCCCATCCTTCTTCCTTATTCTATTTTTATTTAAATCAAGCTAATACGAGTCACTGCTTCATCGTTCGACAAAATGCCACGAGATCGTATTCAGCGCAGGACGTATAGTAGTGAGACTATCTTAGATTTTATGTCTCAATAGTAAGACTATGTCAGAAATAATGGTTTTTCGAATCAAGAGTGCGGTACAGGCTAGGTTTTGCAGCCTAAAAACAGAAAAAGCCACCCGAAGGTGGCTTTTTTAATTAGATGGGCTGTTACATCCCATAAGCGAGTATTACGCTTGTGGGCGCATTGCCGGGAACAAAATCACATCACGAATTGTGTGCGTGTTTGTAAATAGCATCGCTAGACGGTCGATACCGATACCTTGACCCGCTGTTGGCGGTAGGCCGTGCTCTAGTGCTGTAATGTAGTCTGCATCGTAGTACATAGCTTCATCATCACCCGCGTCTTTCGCGTTAACTTGCGCTTTGAAACGTTCGTCTTGATCTTGTGCATCGTTAAGCTCAGAGAAACCGTTCGCGACTTCACGGCCACCGATGAAGAACTCAAAACGGTCTGTGAAGAACGGGTTGTCATCGCTACGACGAGCTAGAGGAGAGATGTCCGCTGGGTAGCCAGTGATGAACGTTGGTTGAATTAGCTGAGGCTCAGCCGTTTCACCAAAGATCTCTTCTAGAAGCTGACCACATGTCCAGAACGTTTCTACGTCTACGTGTACAGATTTTGCGATAGCAACCATCTTTTCACGGTCTTGTAGGTCTGCTTCTGTTAGCGCTTGAATCTCAGCGTGCTCAGGGTTGTAGTGTTTGATTGCATCGAACATGCTCATGCGAGCGTAAGTGCCACCGAACTCAACCGTTTCGTCACCGTAAGGCATAGAAGTAGAACCAAGAACGTCCATTGCTGCCGTGCTTAGCATCTCTTCTGTCAGATCCATAAGGTCTTTGTAGTCAGAGTACGCTTGGTAGAATTCCATCATTGTGAATTCTGGGTTGTGACGTGGAGATAGACCTTCGTTACGGAAGTTACGGTTGATCTCGAATACACGGTCAAAACCACCCACCACTAGACGCTTAAGGTAAAGCTCTGGTGCAACACGTAGGTACATGTCGATGTCTAGTGCATTGTGATGAGTGATGAACGGACGTGCAGTTGCGCCACCCGGGATCACGTGCATCATTGGCGTTTCAACTTCTAGGTAGCCTTTCGCGCTCATGAAGTTACGGATTGAAGATACAAGCTTAGAACGCACGATGAATGCATTACGAGAATCTTCGTTCACGATTAGGTCAACGTAACGCTGACGGTAACGCATCTCTTGGTCAGTTAGACCGTGGAACTTCTCTGGTAGAGGACGAAGTGCTTTAGTCAGCAATTCAAACTCTTCCATGTTCACGTAAAGGTCGCCTTTACCTGATTTGTGAAGCGCACCTTTAACACCGATGATGTCACCGATATCTAGGCCTTGGTACTTCTCTTTCAGTACTTTTTGAACGTCTTTCGCTGCGTATGCTTGGATACGACCAGAAGTTTCTTGAATCGCAAGGAATGGACCACGCTTCGCCATAACACGACCAGCGATCGCAACGATGTGGTTAAGCTCTTCTAGCTCTTCCTTAGTCTTCTCACCGAATTCCGCTTGAAGATCGCCAGCTAGGTGCTCACGACGGAAGTCATTTGGGTGACCGTTAGCTTTGCAGTTTTGGCGGATGTGATCCAGCTTGCTGCGGCGCTCAGCGATTAGTTTGTTCTCTTCAGGTGAAGAAGCTTCTTGTGCGTTTTCGTTTTGAACAGCATCAGTCATTAGAGATGTACCCTGCTTTTAAAATTTGGACCGCTATATTTTTGTAAATATAGGCATTTTTACCAATATTATTGGTAAAGCTTAATAGTTGATAAAGCTTACAGACCTGATTTCAGGCTAGCTTCAATAAACTTGTCTAAGTCACCGTCAAGAACCGCTTGAGTATTACGGTTTTCGATGCCGGTGCGTAAATCTTTGATACGAGAATCATCCAGCACGTAAGAGCGGATTTGACTGCCCCAACCGATGTCTGATTTCGTCTCTTCGCTCGCTTGTTTTTCAGCATTTTGTTTTTGAATCTCAAGTTCAAAAAGCTTAGCACGTAGCTGCTTCATCGCTTGATCTTTGTTCTTATGCTGCGAACGGTCATTCTGACACTGAACCACAGTGTTAGTCGGAACGTGAGTAATACGTACCGCTGATTCCGTGGTGTTTACGTGCTGACCACCAGCGCCAGAGGCACGGTATACGTCAATACGTAGGTCAGAAGGATTAATGTCGATCGTAATGTTGTCATCAATCTCAGGATAGATAAACGCAGATGCAAATGAAGTATGACGACGACCACTTGAATCAAATGGTGACTTACGAACTAGACGGTGAACACCAGTCTCTGTGCGTAACCAACCGTAAGCATACTCACCAGAAATACGTACCGTTGCGCCTTTAAGGCCAGCAACATCACCATCCGACACTTCGATAACTTCAGTCTTGAAGCCTTTCGAATCTGCCCAACGTAAGTACATGCGCAACATCATTGAAGTCCAGTCTTGAGCTTCTGTACCGCCCGAACCTGACTGTAAATCGATGTAGCAATCTGATGCATCGTGATCACCAGAGAACATACGACGGAATTCCAGCTTCTCTAGCTTAGCTTCAAGCTCGGCCAGTTCTGGTTCAATTTCATCGAACGTTTCTTGATCTTCTTCTTCAACCGCAAGCTCTAATAGGCCATCAACATCCTCAACACCTTGGTCAAGTTGGTCGATCGTTTCTACTACCGCTTCCAATGCAGAACGTTCTTTACCTAGCGCTTGAGCACGCTCAGGTTCGTTCCATACATCCGGTTGTTCTAATTCTGCGTTTACTTCTTCTAGACGCTCTTTCTTAGCGTCATAGTCAAAGATACCCCCTCAGGATATTTGTGCGCTCAGACACATCCTGCAGACGGTTTTTTATAGGATTGATTTCAAACATTTTAGCTCATCATTTATGAGTAGAATTTAACCGAAGAATTGTACTCAAAAGTGTGACGGAGATACAGAATTTTTTAGAGTGGTGAACCAAGATTCAACAACTTAATGGGATATAAAATTGACAGGCATAAAAAACACGTAAATTTTGTAAGGGCAGGAAGGAAAACAAGCCCTGTTTTTGAACAGAGCTTGTTGAATTTGGCACTATATGATGAGCATTATTGAGCCCAAAATCACTATTTGGCTTCGATATGATCAATCATCAGCTGCAACGATTGGTTGCCGCGAAATTCGTTGATATCGAGCTTAAATGCAAGATGAACGGTTTTTACTGATGCATCAGGCCAGCGACGTAGGTCGACGTTAAAGGCAATACCGTCAATCATCACATTGGTTGGGTGGCCTTTGTAGAGCGGCTCAAGCATCAGCTTAAGGTGCTTTTCACCCACCAGCTTTTGGTGCAGCACTTTAAACTCACCATCGAAGATTGGCTCAGGGAAAGCTTGTCCCCACGGGCCACCTGAACGCAGCGTTTCAGCGGTGTGCATCGAGAACTCTTCTGGTAACAGCTCACCATCAGACAAGATAATGCCCTTCAGTGCTGTTTCTCCAAGTTCATTCTTCACCACATCATTGAACAGCTTGCTGAAGCGTTCAAAGTCCTTTTCCATGATGGTTAAACCAGCCGCCATTGCGTGGCCACCAAATTTAAGAATCAAGCCAGGGTTTTGAGTATCAATTCGGTCCAATGCATCACGCATGTGCAGACCCGGAATTGAACGACATGAACCTTTGATACTGCCTTCGCCGCCATCTGCAAACGCAATCACTGGGCGGTGGTATTTGTCTTTGATACGCGAAGCCAAAATACCAATCACACCTTGGTGCCAATCACGTTGGAACAGGGCTAAGCCAGAAGGTAGGTCGTCTTTACCAAATTCAAGGCGCTCACAAAAAGCCATCGCTTCTTGCTTCATACCCTCTTCGATCTCTTTACGTGTTTGGTTCAAGCCATCTAACTCACTCGCCATTCGACGAGCCGCATGGATGTTGTTACTCATTAGCAGCTCAACACCAAAAGACATGTCGTCTAATCGACCAGCTGCATTGATACGAGGACCAAGAGCAAAGCCAAAGTCAGACGCCACCAAACGCTTAGCGTCTCGCTTAGCAATTTCGATCAAGGCTTGAATGCCCGGACGAGCTTTACCCGCACGAATACGTTGCAAACCTTGATGAACTAAAATTCGGTTGTTTTCATCGAGTGGAACCACGTCGGCAACCGTACCCAGCGCCACAAGGTCAATCAGTTCCATCAACTTAGGTTCTGTCATGCCGCGCTCTGCAAACCAACCCAATTTACGCATGTGAACACACAATGCCATCATCAGGTAAAAAGCGACACCAACCCCCGCTAGGGCTTTCGAAGGAAAAGCACAACTTTCAAGGTTTGGGTTAACCATAGCATCGACCATTGGCAGTTCATTGCCCGGCAAGTGATGATCGGTAACCAGAACCTCTAGCCCTTTCTCTTTAGCAAAGCGAACACCTTCAATTGAAGATACACCGTTGTCGACCGTCATGATCACTTCAGCACCAAGCTCGATTGCCTGTTCAACAACCTCAGGGCTCAAGCCATAACCATCTTCAAAACGGTTTGGTACCAGATAGTCGACGTTAGAGCTGCCGAGCATACGTAACGCTAAAACAGACAGCGCCGAGCTGGTCGCGCCATCGGCATCAAAGTCACCAACAATGATGATGCGTTTTTGCTGCTGAATAGCTTTGAACAACAGCTCAACCGCAGCATCAATGCCGCCCAGTTTTTGATAAGAGTGCAAGCCTTTCGCTGCTGTCTCTAGTTGGTCGGCACTGTCGATTCCACGACTCACATAAATGCGCTTTAACAAGTCAGGTAAGTGAGCAGGTAAGACTGAAATGTCGACCTCAGGACGGCGTTGGATCTCTATCATATAAAAATGGGCCCGATATCAATCAGGCCACTCCTTAAATCAAAAACATGGGGGAGAAATTGGCAATACAGAAAACGAGATTATTGCTCTAAACGTTGAAGAAGTTGTGCTGGCGGTAAGTAACCACTCACCAACTCACCACTTGCTAGCACGATAGCCGGTGTGCCATTGATGCCAAGCTCACGACCTAATTGGTACTGTTTAGCAATGATCTGCTTTTGCTCTGCTAGATCTTTACCAGACGCTGGCATTTGACGATTTACTTTAGCGTCATGCATCGCTGTTTTTGGATCATCTGAAGCCCAGATTGCTGCCATTTGATCGGCAACTTGCCCTGTCGCACCTTGGCGTGGGTAAGCCATGTAACGAACGGTAATACCCAGATCGTTGTAGCCCTGCATTTGGCTGTGCAGACGAACACAGTAGCCACACGTAATGTCAGTAAATACCGTCACAACATACTTTTCGTTATCGGCTTTGTATTCAATAACCGTATCCGACATCGCCGCGACTTTTTCAGCATTCAGCGGAGCTTGACGCTCAGCCAAAACATCACTGAACTTACCGTTGTCATCCAAAGAGTAAAGTGTACCGGCTAGAAAATGGTCGCCCTTAGGAGAAGAAAAGATAATGCCGCTGTTGGTTTGAACTTCTAAAAGACCATCGATATCCGAAGGAACAATCTTATCGACCTTAATGCCGATCTTTTCAAAACGCTTAGTTAACGCTGCAGTATCAATAGCTTGAGCAGGAGCAGCTTCTACGGCTGTTGACGTTGTTTCTACTTTCGCTTCTGATGCATTACATGCAGTAATCATAAGAGGAAGCGCTAGTAGAGGAAGACGGCGTAATACGCTCATTAAGTTCACCTTAAAAATAAATGGATTTAAGCACGTGGGTGATGCTGCGCGTGAATTTGCTTCAGCCTTTCAGTCGCCACGTGAGTATAAATTTGGGTTGTCGATAAGTCACTATGCCCAAGTAACATCTGTACGACCCTGAGATCTGCGCCATAGTTCAGTAAATGCGTCGCAAAAGCGTGTCTCAATACGTGGGGTGACAACAATTCTGTGTCGATACCGGCGACGACCGAGTAGTGCTTGATACGATACCAGAACGTCTGACGGGTCATTTGCTTGGCGCGTTTACTCGGAAAAACCACATCAGAACTGTTTTCGCCAAGTAGATGTGGACGACCTTGTTCAATAAAAGTCTCTATCCAATCGACCGCATTTTCGCCCATGGGTACTAAGCGCTCTTTACCACCCTTACCAATAACACGCACCACGCCCTGTCTTAGGCTAATGTTTTCCATCGTCAAGCTAACCAGTTCTGTCACACGCAAACCGGTTGCATAGAGTAACTCAAGCATTGCCTTATCGCGAAGCTCAATCGGATCGTTCGGATCTGGCGCATCGAGCAAAGCATCAACCTGTTCTTCGCTCAAATCTTTCGGCAAGCGTTGCGGCAGCTTCGGGCTGATCAACAAGGCACTTGGATCATCGCCTCTGATTTTCTCGCGGTGCAAATATTGGAACAAGCGACGAATCGCCGACAACATACGGGCACGAGAGGTCTGCTTAAAATCGGCGTCGGCTAACCAGCCTTGATAATCCTGTAAACCTGAAAGGCTAATGAAGTCGAGGCGGTAATTGTTCTTTTCCATCCACGCTAATAACTTGGACAAATCGGTACGGTACGAGACAAGCGTATTCTCCGATAATCCTCGCTCCATCCACATAGCATCTAAAAACTGCTCAACGAGACCGTGGTCTGCGCTCTGCCCTTGAGGCGACTGCATAGTGTTACTCACAATATTGGAAACTGTTTTGAGAGTATGCCAGAGCAAATATGAATGCCATAAAAATTACGACTTGAGCGGATAATCGCTGCAATCGAAGTCGATTTATGGTTAGAATTCGCCATCTGAAATTAAAATCGAACGTTTGCTATGAAAATTGGATTATTTTACGGCTCAACCACCTGCTACACAGAAATGGCAGCAGAGAAAATTCGCGGCATTATTGGTGAAGACCTAGTTGATATCCATAACGTGAAAGAAAGCCCTCTTTCATTGATGGCGGACTACGACCTTTTATTGCTGGGCATCTCGACTTGGGACTTCGGTGAAATCCAAGAAGATTGGAATGAACTGTGGGAAGACATCGCAACCACGCCTATGAAAGGCAAGGTTGTGGCTCTGTTTGGTTTGGGTGACCAAGAAGGCTACGGCGAATGGTTCCTAGATGCGATGGGTCTATTGCATGATGAACTGAAAACCGCGGGTGCAGAGTTTGTTGGCTTCTGGCCAAACGATGACAGCTACGAGTTCGAAGCGTCTAAAGCGTTAACCGAAGACAAATCTCAATTCGTTGGTTTGGCGCTTGATGAAGATTCACAATACGAGCTAAGCGACGACCGTATCGCAAGCTGGGTTGAGCAAGTACTGGTTGAGTACAGCGAAAAGCTATAACCAAACAGAAGTACTCCCGGCTAAGTAGCTAACCAAGTAACTAGCTGGATATAAAAAGACCACAGAATACAAAAAGGCCTCATTACTGCGAAGTAATGAGGCCTTTTCTATTTCATCTCGAAGGACAATCTAATCTCAACGGAAGATTAAACAGTCTCTTCAGCCATCTCTTGTTCTGTTGACTTGCCAACAAAGAACATACAGATGATTGCAGCCGTTGTTGGAAGCAACCAACCCATACCGATCTCAAACAGTGGCAGCATCTTAAGTGCAGACACGTCTACACCCGCTACTTTAGCGCCATCAATAAGAGCAAACAGCAGTGACACTAATACCACTACGCGGTAAGCCGCTTTTGGATTAGGGAAACGGCTACGTAAGAATGTCAGAGCAACCAACGCGATAGCGACTGGGTACAGTGCAAACAGTACTGGAACAGACAGAGAAATCAGTTGAGAAAGACCAACGTTCGCAACGGTTGCACAAGCTACACCATTGATGATTACCCAAGTCTTGTAAGACAGAGGCGTTAGCGAGCTGAAGTAATCAGAACATGCTGACACAAGGCCAATCGCCGTAGTTAGACATGCTAATAGTACGATCACAGAAAGCACTAGCTGACCAGAAGGACCAAACAACGATTGAACGTATAGGCTTAAAATAGCACCGCCATTGTCTGCACCAGCTGCGACTGTTGCACTTGTTGCGCCTAGGAAAAATAGAGAGATGTAAACAAACGCCAGACCCGCTGCGGCAATACAACCCGCGCTAATTAGGTACTTAGTCGTCGCTGCACGGTCAGTAATGCCCTTGCTACGAATCGCATCAACAATCAGCATACCAAACATCAAAGAAGCAAAAGTATCCATGGTGTTGTAGCCTTCAAGGAAACCTTTGGTTAGTGGTTGAGTGATGTACTCACCGTGAGCCGCAAGAATATCGCCTTGAGGGTTAACGAATACAGCAATCGCCAGCACAACCAAACCAACGAACAGTGCAGGTGTTAGCACCTTACCAATGACGTCAATAAGCTTACCTTGCGACCATGAGAAGAACATCGCTACTGCAAAAAATGCAATCGAAAAGAGAGTTAGGTGAGCTTGAGAGGCATCGATGAAGAACGGTTTCACCGCCATCTCATAGGCAACAAGGCCAGTACGCGGTGCAGCAAATGCAGGACCGATAATGATAAAGATCAGTACAGCCATGATGGTTGCTGCTTTCTTAGGAAGATCTTTAGTTAAGTGACCCCAAGAGCCACCAGCCACTGCGACCGCGACGATAGTGATTAAGGGCAGACCAACGGCAGTCAGCAGAAAACCAGACATCGCTGGAAGGAAGTGATCACCGGCTAATTGGCCAGCTAGAGGTGGGAAGATGATGTTACCCGCACCCAAGAAAAACGCAAAAAGCATAAAGCCCAATGCCATTATATCTGTTAGTTTTAGACTCTGTTTCACAGATAATCCTTAATTATATTTATGAATTTATGTTGTGCTTACATGAATGTTACAGCTCAAAGCTGCCAATCAATCTATAAAATAGTCGCGCATAATGACGAAACAACTGGCTAGCTGCAAGTCACCACACAAAAACACCATATAAATTTGCATATGAGAACAAAAAGCAGTGGATTCCACTAGCTATAGAAAAATAGCCACAATTATAAACTAACCATAATGCACAACAATATTCTTCCAAGCAGAACATTGACTCATACAAGCGGTTAACATTAGAGCTAATCACTTAAAATATCTCGATACTCAGAACATTAATGAAAGACAAAACAGTGCAAACTAAAAGCTTCAATTTTAAGCAATTCTCAATTTACGGCGGGAAAAGCGGTATGCCAGTCAGTACCGATGGCGTATTACTTGGCGCGTGGGTAAGCCTGCCACAAAGATCATGTGTACTCGATATTGGAACCGGGACAGGTCTGCTGGCTTTGATGGCTGCGCAGCGTTTTGAAGATGCTTCAATCTCTGCGATAGATATTGATCAACACGCTATTGATGCTGCCACTGTCAATATTGAGCAGTCGCCTTGGCAAAATCGTATCTCCCTTGATCACGGCAGCGTGTTAACAGCCGACTTTCCACAAAGGTTTGATGCGATCATCTGTAACCCGCCCTACTTCAACTCTGGAGAACAGGCGCAGCAAAGCCAAAGAGCCACCGCGAGACACACCAATAGCTTGGATCACCTTGAGCTTGCTCAGCGTTGTTTCGAGATAACGACGGATGCCGCCACAGCCAGTTTTATACTGCCGACGACCGAGGGAGAAGGCTTCATCAAGCTTGCCCAACAATGTGGTTGGTACCTAGCAAAGCGCCTTGATGTGAAAACAACAGACAGAAAACCGGCAATTCGAGTCCTGTTTGAATTGTCTAAAGATCCTGTTTGTGAGCAAGATTTTCAGCGTGAATCGCTTACGATCCATCACGATGGCGGTTATAGCGAGGCATTTATTGCCCTTACTAAAGATTTTTATCTCAAGATGTAGCAAATACCATGTGATCCTAATCACTAATGCTTCTATAATGTCCGACTACTCTTTTTTATCGTCTGCTTTTTGAGGCAGAAACATTTATTGCTTGTGGAGAAACAACAGTGATCAGAACCTTTGCAGAACTCGATCTAAACCAAGAGCTGCTTAAAGCAATTGACGAAATGGGCTACGAACGCCCAACACAGGTACAAGCTGAAGCAATCCCACAAGCGTTAGATGGAAGAGACGTTTTGGCTTCTGCGCCAACAGGTACTGGTAAAACAGCATCATTTGTATTGCCAGCACTGCAATACCTACTGGATTTCCCACGTAAGAAATCTGGCCCTGCACGTATGCTTATCCTGACGCCAACGCGTGAGCTAGCAATGCAGATCACCGAACAAGCACGTGAGCTTGCTAAATACACCAGCCTAAATATCTTCACGATCACGGGCGGTGTGATGTACCAAGAGCACGCAGATATCTTAAGTACCACTCAAGATATCGTAGTAGCAACACCTGGCCGTTTGATGGAATACATTGAAGGCGAGCGTTTTGACTGTCGTGCGATTGAATGGCTGGTTCTAGATGAAGCCGACCGCATGCTAGACATGGGCTTTGGTCCTGTTGTTGACCGTCTGTCTGCAGAGTGTCGCTGGCGTAAACAAACTTTACTGTTCTCAGCAACGCTAGAAGGTAAAGGCATTGAAGGCTTCACTGAAGATCTACTGAAAAACCCAGCGGAGATCGATGCGAAATCATCACTTCGTGAGCGTAAGAAGATCACTCAGTGGTACCACCGTGCAGACACAGCAGAGCACAAGCTGAACATCCTAAAGCACGTCATCACAGAGCAAGCTGAGCGCAGCATCGTATTCTTGAAGACGCGTGATCGTCTAGGTGATCTACGAGCTCAACTTGAAAGCGCGCAAATTCCATGTGCGTGGATCCAAGGTGAAATGCCTCAAGATCGTCGTAACAACGCGATTGCTCGTTTCCGTGACGGCTCTGTAAACGTACTACTAGCGACTGACGTTGCTGCTCGTGGTATCGACCTTCCAGACGTAAGCCACGTAATCAACTACGACATGCCACGTACTGCTGACGTATACCTACACCGTATTGGCCGTACTGCTCGTGCTGGTAAAAAAGGTAACGCGGTTTCTATCATTGAAGCGCACGATCAACTAATGATTGAGCGTGTGGCTCGTTACACAGACGAACCAATCAAAGAACGCTTTATTGAAGGCATGCGCCCTACGCATAAGAAAGCGGCCGTGACTAAGAAGAAGAAGCCGAAGAAAGAAGATAAGAAAGCGGTAGAGAAACAAAAAATCGCGAAGAAGAAAAAAATCGCGAAGAAAAAGAAAGCAGCAAAGAAGAAGTAATCTACCAGCTTCAACGATTCAATAAAAAAGCCCCATGCAGTTCGCTGCGTGGGGCTTTTCTTTGTCTAGTTTATTATTGTCTGGCTCGTTATTAGGCTAAATAACTAGGCCTCTAATTTCAAACTCAAACTCAAACCGAGAGTAACTAATTAACCAAGAGCTACTAGTTTTGCTCTTCACGCTTGAAGACGAGCTCTTTCGCGTTCGACTCTTCTTCAACGAAGTAGTAACCCGCCGTATCAAATTTGGTCAGCGCTTCAACGGAATCAATTTTGTTCTCAATGATGTAGCGAGCCATCATGCCACGCGCTTTCTTCGCGTAGAAACTGATCACCTTGTACTGACCGTTCTTGCAGTCTTTGAATACAGGGGTAATCACTTGGCCATCCAAGTTCTTCGGCTTCACGGCTTTAAAGTATTCGTTCGACGCTAGATTGATCAACACATTGTCGCCTTGAGCATTCAACGCTTCATTGAGCTTGTCTGTGATGATGTTGCCCCAGAACTGGTACAAGTTAGTACCACGAGCATTGGCTAAGCGTGTACCCATCTCTAGGCGGTATGGCTGCATCAAATCTAATGGCTTAAGCAAGCCATATAACCCAGAAAGCATGCGCAGGTGGTCTTGTGCGTAGTCAAAATCTTCATCCGATAGCGTTTCAGCGTCTAGGCCAGTGTATACATCGCCTTTAAAGGCTAGGATTGCTTGGCGTGCGTTGTCTTGGGTAAAGGTCTCGCTCCACTGCTCAAAGCGCGCTACGTTCAACCCTGCGATTTTATCGCTGACTTTCATCAGTGCAGAAATATCTACTGGCGTCAGTTTGCGGCACTCTTCAATCAGCTCAGCAGAGTGTTCAACAAACTCAGGCTGACTAAAGCGTTCCGTCGCTAATGGTGATTCGTAATCAAGTGTTTTGGCTGGAGAAACGACAACTAACATAACTTTACCCTAATCGGTTATCTAACTGGATGCTGCTAGAGTATAGAAAAAACATCAACTTGTCTTTATGACTGTTCCTATTACTTCGATAGGGAGAATGAGCTTCGATAGACAGAATGAGACAAATGACAGGCAAACAAAAAGGCTAAGGTCGAAACCTTAGCCTTTCTAATCACTTTAGGATGAGCCGTTTATCGCTCCAACAAGATTACTTCTTGTTGTTGTCCCAAATACCGTCTTCCAGCTGAGACTTAAGCTCTGGGAAGTCATTCGAATCGAATGTTGGTACTTTACCCGCGTCTAGTTGGCGGTTGTAGTCTTTCGCTAGCTTAATCACGATACCTGATAGCAGGATAATCGCCACCAAGTTAACAATCGCCATTAGGCCCATCGATACGTCAGCCAGTGCCCATACCGTTGGTAACGTCGCTAGAGAACCGAACATAACCATACCCAGAACAACGATACGGAATAGCACTAGGCCCTTCTTGTTGTTGTGCTCAAGGAAGATAAGGTTCGTTTCAGCGTACGAGTAGTTTGCAATGATTGAAGTGAAAGCGAAGAAGAAAATCGCTACCGCTACAAAAATGCCGCCCCATTCGCCCACTTGTGCTGTTAGTGCACGTTGCGTTAGTTCGATACCCGTTACTTCACCGTGTGGTACATACTCACCAGACATCAGGATGATTGCGACTGTTGCTGAACAGATAACAATGGTATCCATGAACACGCCTAGCATTTGCACGTAACCTTGTGATGCTGGGTGCGGTGGGTAAGGCGTAGCAGAAGCTGCTGCGTTTGGCGCAGAACCCATACCCGCTTCGTTCGAGAACAAACCACGTTTGATGCCGTTAATCATCGCTTGTGCGATTGCGTAACCTAGGCCACCCGCTGCTGCTTCTTGCAGACCGAATGCACTCTTGAAGATAAGAGCCAGTACTTCAGGCACTTTCTCGATGTTCGCGAACATCACGTACATAGCGATCGCTAGGTAAGCCAATGCCATGATTGGAACGATGATTTCTGCTGTGCGGGCAATCTTACGGATACCACCGAAGATAACGAACGCAGAGATGATTACGATACCAACACCAACGTAGCTACGCTCAAGGTCGAATGCCGTATTCATTGCGCTTGCAATCGCGTTCGCTTGAACCGCGTTGAATACAAGACCAAATGCAATGATGAGGAAGATAGAGAATAGAACCCCCATCCAACGCATGCCTAGGCCTTTCTCCATGTAGTATGCAGGGCCGCCGCGGTAGTTACCGTCGTTATCACGCGTTTTGTATAGCTGTGCCAGTGTGCTTTCTGCAAACGATGTTGCCATACCTAGCATTGCGATTAGCCACATCCAGAAGATAGCACCAGGGCCACCAGCGGTTAGTGCTACAGCAACACCTGCCATGTTACCCGTACCTACACGAGCAGCGAGACTAGTACAAAGAGCTTGGAAAGAAGAGATACCAGCACTGTCTGCTTTACGGCTGTTTCTAAGAACAGAGAACATGTGGCCGAAATGGCGGAATTGAATGAAGCCTAGTCGTACAGTGAAGTAGATACCCACACCAACCAGTAAGTAAACTAAGATAGATCCCCAAAGGAGATCGTTCATCAAATTGATTAAGTCTGTCACGTGAACCTCGTAATTGAGTTTAAGCACCGATCATGCTTCCTAGCCTTCCTCTTAATCGCCTATGCCTCTGTCAATGTTGTGTCGGCACTCTTGTTATATTCTTGCGGCGATTGAGACTGTAAATGTCGCTTCATGCATCCATTTTACGTATCAGTGTATTTTTTGACGGGCGGATAATGCAGCGAGACGGCCTAAAAATCAATATGCAAATACACTTATATTAAAATGACATTTCACTAATAACACACCTTTTGTTAACACAACTTTCAACAATGCAGCCCAATAAAAGTCACATTATCGGGACATAATATCAACAACAGCCACGGCACTACCCCAACAAGAACACCATCCTATAAAAATGACGTCAGCCTAGGTTTTACAAGGTATAGTGAAGATCTTCGTTTTTTTCTAGGCCAATGAGATCCCTATACCGCACGGTACCATGTGCACTTCAATGCATTGTAGTCAAAACGCTATTCCATTCGCACAATGAATTAACATTCAATAACCCCCAATTTAATCGTTTACTTAGGTTTGTTTGCCTGTTTTTTATACATAATAATTCTCACAATGTGTGAGCATGCATAAGAAAATAGAACAAAAGCTTCATGGATTTGAAACAAATGAGAAACAAATCAAAGTTATTGTGAACCTAAATATGATATTTATTGGTTCGTAAGAACTAGTCCCACGGAAGGAGATATGGCTTATGGATAGCTTTCAATTCGATGAAGTATCAGAACTAGAAATGCCTCGTGTAACTCAAAAATCACGCTCGAAACCACTCAAGCGTAAGTGGCGTGAAATCGAAGCCATCAACGATCGTAGGCAGCTTGAGAAAGAGCTGAGAGAGATGAACCTAGGTCTTGATTTTAGCCTTGACGATATAAAACTTTAATCAGCACGATAAGAAATCAGATAGCAAAAGGCACCTAGATAGGTGCCTTTTTTATTTTTTGAGGTAGTTAATCCGCTCAAAGCGCCATTTGGAAACCAACCCTCTAATATAGAGGACACCTAAAATAGGTGCACCTCAACATTACAACGGGCTAAACACACTCTTGTTCATTTTGTCGAACCCGAGCCGCGAGTTGGCGATATTGATCGGCGATGGTCTCTCCAAAAACAGGGTCATCTTCCGGTTGAAGCCATTGAGACTCCACTTCTTGCCAATCTTTCACCGTGAACGCCTCAACAATCATGGGTAGCACATGCTTCTCTTCATATTCCATGTGCTTTCGCTGAGCCTTAACAAACGCTTCAAGCTGCTCAATAAAGACTTGCTGAGGAACCACCGCATCTTGAAGGATCATATCGACCAAACCTAAAAAGTTCGCCGTTTTCTCAGAAAGCAATTGATGCTCTAACTCCAAGTCTTCAATCGCTTGCTCGCTGCCATATTGCTTAAGATAGTAGCGATAAATGACGTCTTCTTTAGGGTGATGCACTTTGTCTGAATGGTTCATAAGGTAATGAACCACCTCTGCGATCAGGCTATAGTTTATTTCTCGCTCCTGTTTCAGAAACTCTAACTTACTGTTGAGTATCGCGAGTAAACGAGCCATATAGCCATGCTCTCGTCTTATCCTTTCAATCATCATAGTATTGCACTCCATTACACCTACTATTTATAAGTGTATACGAATATGCTGATTTATGATTTGACCCTGCTCAGAAAACCACCAACCTACACTTCTGTTGGTAAACGCCAGTCAATAGGTTGTTGATCCATAGAAGAAAGCAGCTTGTTGGTTGTAGAGAAATGCTGACAACCGAAGAATCCACGGCGTGCCGATAATGGCGATGGGTGAGGTGCAACCAACACATGATGCTTGTCGTCATCAATCGCTTGACCTTTCTTCTGGGCGTGTGCGCCCCACAACAAAAAGATGATCGGTTCAGAGCGCTGATTGAGCTCAGCAATAATGGCATCGGTAAAGGTTTCCCAGCCACACTTAGCATGTGAGTGTGCTTTTGCCTCTTCGACTGTAAGGACTGTGTTCAACAGCAACACCCCTTGCGATGCCCAAGAATCGAGATAACCATGACTAGGAATCTCAAAGCCCTCTATATCTTGTGCAAGCTCTTTGTACATATTGCGTAGAGAAGGTGGGATTTTCACACCAGGAAGCACTGAGAATGCTAAGCCGTGAGCTTGGTTAGCACCGTGATAAGGATCTTGCCCTAAGATAACCACTCGCACGGATTCGAAAGGCGTCATATCAAAGGCACTGAACACCTGTTCTTGTGGCGGGTAGACGGTTTTACCACTATTACGTTGCTGTTCAACAAACGCGAGGACACTCTGAAAGTACTCTTTATCACGTTCATCATTAATAATGGATTCCCAAGTCTTTGGTGCGCTCATCGTTTTACTTCCCAATCATCAAGGTTTCTAGCGGCTTTCGCCAGACAAAAAAATAGCTGTATCGGCTAACTGTCCTAAATAAGGCTCTAGTTATACCTCATACAGCTATCAATAAACATGATGTGTAGGGTTCACTTGTTGATGAATCATAATAATCAGTTCAAGTTGTGCTTATCTCGATTAACCACTTTTCTGCTGTGTACGATGGTGGCCGTGGTTATGCACGTGACGGTTTGGTGTAGGTAAACGGCGTGCGACAGCAATAGTTGAAGTTTGGGTGATTGAATACATAAAGGCACCTCCTCTAAGACATCGTGAACTACATATTCACTTTAATACTATGAAAGAAAGGTGCCAATTTTTAGAAATAGACGGAAATAAATTTCCCCCTCTATTATTACGCTTGTTCGCTCGCTAGCGTTGCTGAGCGATGAAACATTCTAAGTTGTTGAATTTCCTCTTTCCAGATCGTCGAATCAATGGTTTCCAAGATAAGAGGGATACCATTAAAGCGAGAATCAGAGGCAATATACTCAAAACAATCCCAGCCAATTTCGCCTTTTCCTAAAGAATGGTGTCGATCGACTCGGCTCGCGAACTCAGCTTTTGAATCATTGATGTGCATTGCTCTTAGATAGTGCATACCCACGATGCGGTCGAACTCAGCAAAAGTATGCTCACACGCCTCTTTTGTACGTAAGTCATAGCCAGCAGTAAACGTATGGCAGGTGTCTAAGCACACACCCACACGTGACTTATCTTCTACCTGCTCGATAATCTCGGCTAGATGTTCAAACTTCCAACCCAGATTAGTGCCCTGCCCAGACGTATTCTCGATCACTGCGATTACGTCAGGTACCGCTTGATGAGCTAGGTTGATCGATTCAGCGATCTTCGCCAAACATTCGCTTTCTGAGATTTTCTTTAAATGACTCCCAGGATGAAAATTCAAAAGCGTTAGTCCAAGTTGATTACAACGCTCCATTTCATCAATAAAAGCCGCGCGTGATTTCTCTAGCTTCTCTTCTTCTGGCGCTCCTAGGTTAATCAGGTAGGAGTCATGAGGAAGAATGTGCTCAGCACCGTAGCCCAACATTTTGCAATTGGCTTTAAAGGCACTAATGGTTTTCGCTTCTAGTGGTTTTGCCGCCCACTGTCTCTGGTTCTTGGTAAACAGTGCAAACGCATTGGCACCTATTTCACGTGCACGCATAGGCGCCTGATCAACACCACCAGCAGCCGACACATGAGCGCCAATAAACTTAATATTTGTTTCCGGTTTTGAGGATGAATTATTGTTTGTCATTAAATCACTTTACACTTTCAGAATGCTTAATAAATAAAGGGTCGTATCGGTTGTAGTTCAATAAAAACACAATAAATGTAGTAAACTTACAACAAATATGACTGTTAAATATTTTTTATACTTTAAAATATTTTGTAATTACTTTGTTTTTAAAGGTTTTATTGATTTACCTCAATATAATCACCTTTGTAAAAATATGGTTTTTGGTTGTTTTTTGACTTAAATCAATGTTAACCTTACTAATATTAGGTATATATTACCCAGCTCAATAAAAATCGAAAGTTAACACCATAATCAAACCACATTCAGTGGACTAGGAGATAGTTATGATCCAAGGTATTCAAATTACTAAAGCAGCAAACGATGACCTACTAAACTCAATCTGGCTACTAGATAGCGAGAAGAATGAAGCTCGTTGTGTTGTTGCTACTGCAGGTTTCGAAGCTGACCAAGTTATCTCAGCTGCAGACCTAGGCGAGTACGAAAGCCGTGAAGTTGCAATCGAAGCAGCACCACGCATCGAAGGTGGTCAACACCTAAACGTTAACGTTCTTAAGCGTGAAACGCTAGAAGACGCAGTTGCTCACCCAGAGAACTACCCACAGCTAACTATCCGTGTATCGGGTTACGCTGTACGTTTCAACTCTCTAACAACTGAACAGCAACGTGACGTTATCGCACGTACGTTCACTGAGTCTCTATAATTTTTAGAGCTTAAATTAGAATACAAAAACGGCGCTCATTGAGCGCCGTTTTTATTTGTTCGAAAAACAAATGGACGTTACGGTTGAACTCGACGAAGCACAGCTTTTAGCGCTTCAAAATCGTTATCAAGATCTTCAGACAACAATTCCATCGCCGCGTGTTTTGCTAGCGGGCCAGGCAGTTCGATATCAGAACCTAGGATGTCATCAACCACTTCTTTGAATTTCGCTGGGTGTGCTGTACACAGGAACAAGCCAGTTTCGTTCTCTTGCAGTTGCTCTTCCAGTAGACGGTAAGCAATCGCACCATGTGGTTCACATAGGTAACCTTGTGCTTTTAGGTCGCGAACTGACTCAGCGCTCTGCTCGTCAGATACTTTACCTTTGCCTAGTGTATCTAAGCCCCAACCTTTCAGTTGGCAAAGCTCTTCGATACGAGGCCAGTTGTTTGGTTGGCTTACGTCCATCGCGTTCGATGTTGTCGCAACAGTCGGTTTTGGATCCCATTGACCTGTTTCTAGGTAACGAGGAACAGTGTCATTTTCGTTAGTTGCTGCGATAAAACGCTTAACAGGTAGACCTAGCGCTTTAGCCAATAGACCAGCCGTTAGGTTACCAAAGTTACCACTTGGTACAGAGATAACGAGGTTTTCACGTTGCTCTTTAGTCAGCTGAGAAGCCGCCTCAAAGTAGTAACAGATCTGAGCCATTAAACGGCTGATGTTGATCGAGTTTGCCGAATTAAGACCGATCTCTTTACGCAGTTCAGCGTCATCAAATGAGTCTTTAACTAGAGCCTGACACGCATCAAAGTCACCATCAATCGCCACAGTGTGGATGTTCTTGCCAAGCGTACAGAACAGCTTCTCTTGCAGTGGGCTGATCTTGCCTTTCGGGTAAAGAATCACAACATTGATGTCTTCCATGCCGTAGAAAGCATGCGCAACCGCCGCACCAGTATCACCTGATGTTGCCGTTAAGATAGTGATTTGACCACCATCAGAAACAGCTGCTAAAGATTGAGCCATAAAGCGGCCACCGAAATCTTTAAACGCCAGTGTTGGACCGTGGAAAAGCTCAAGCGCGTAAACGCCGTCTTTTACTTGGTTGATTGGTGCAGGGAATTGGAACGCTGCATCCACCATTTGGTCGATCTGTTCTTTTGGTAATTCATCACCAATCAATGCTGACAGAATCTTTGAGCTACGAGGGACAAAGTCCTCTGCTAGCAGCGCATCGATATCATCAAACTTTGGCAGTTCAGATGGGAAAAATAGACCTTGATTACGGCCTAAGCCTTGACGAACGGCTTGGCCAAAAGAGACTTGTTCATCATTTTCTTTGATGTTGTACAGTTTCATAACTCACTTCCTGTAACGATCGAACCCTGCTTATCTAGGCGACAAACGTGAACGAATCCTTCTTCATTTTGTACGTAATTTTGTTCTAACCAGCGTGCAACACGCTCGGCGACATCTTGTTCTTTGCAAATGCTAAATAGAGTTGGACCACTACCAGAAATACCAGTAGCCAGTGCCCCAGCTGACAGCGCGTATTTACGAGCATCAGCAAACCCTGGAAGCAGTTTCTCACGATATGGTTCAGCGATCACGTCTTTGATCATCTTCGCCGCCAGTTCAGGTTGACCTGAATGACACGCGTGGATAAAGCCCGCTAAGTGACGACCATGAGCAATAATATCCTGACGACGATATTGAGATGGTAGGATCTCTCTCGCTTCAGCCGTTGAAACCTTAATACCCGGATAAGCCATTACCCAGTACCAGTCGTCAAAACACGGTACTTCTTGGCTGATGATGCCTAGCTCTTCAAGCATGAGCTGCACACCACCAAGGTAACATGGCGCAACGTTATCGTAGTGGATACCACCTGAAATCTTGCCTTCCATTTCACCCATCAGAGCAAGCAGTTCAGTTTCATTCAGGGGCTGACCGTGAAAACGGTTTAGCGCATCCAGTGCCGCGACGATTGAACATGCACTAGAACCCAAACCTGAACCGATAGGCATGTTCTTTTCTAGTGTCATTTCTAAAGGCTTTAGCGTAACGCCTTTTTTATCAAGCTCTCTCGAGAACACCACCCAGCAGTCGTAAACGATGTTTTCTTTTGCTTCAGTTGGCAGCTTAGAAACAAAGCTGCCTGCAGTTTTAAGTGAGAATGGTTCATCACCGGCTTTAACCATAACTCGGTCACCTAGCAGCGTGCCATCCACTGGAGACACAGCGGCCCCCAGCACATCAAACCCTACACTGACATTACCGATTGATGCAGGAGCATAAACGACAACATCCATATCACTTGAACTCATTCTTAAACTCCTAATTTCCAACCAAGAGTACGCATCACATCAGAGAATACGCCAGCAGCTGTTACTTCAGTACCCGCGCCGTAGCCACGCAGTACTAGAGGGATTGGTTGGTAGTAACGGCTGTAGAATGCTAATGCGTTCTCGCCATCTTTAATCTTGAACATTGGGTCGTCGCCATCAACAGCAGCGATACGAACCTTACACTTACCTTCAGCGATTTCACCCACATAACGAAGTACTTTACCTTCTTCTGCTGCGATAGCTGACTGCTCTTTGAAGTAAGCATCCGCTTCTGGTAGGCGAGCCATGAACTCTTCAACCGTACCTGAATCATCAAAACCCGGTGGCAGAGCTTGGTCTACTTCAACATCTTCAAGTTCAAGCGCCATGCCTGCTTCACGAGCAAGAATAAGCAACTTACGCGCCACATCCATACCAGATAGATCATCTCGAGGATCCGGTTCAGTGAAGCCGTTATCTTTTGCAATATTGGTTGCCTGGCTCAGTGTCATACCTTCATCAAGCTTGCCGAAGATGTAAGACAGTGAACCTGAAAGAATGCCGTTGAACTTCTCAAGTTCATCACCTGCAGAGATAAGGTTCTGTAGGTTTTCGATGACCGGTAGACCTGCACCTACTGTTGTCTCGTACATCAGCTTACGACGTGAGTTGCGTGCAACTTCACGAAGCTGATGGTAGTAAGCCATGCTTGCTGTGTTTGCTTTCTTGTTTGGTGTTACTACGTGGAAACCAGCCGCTAGGAAATCAGCGTACTGCGCCGCAATACCTTCGCTAGACGTACAATCAACCAATACTGGGTTGATGATGTGGTTACGTTGAACCAAAGCCGCTAAACGCGCTAGGCTGAACTCTTCAGTCGCACTCGACATACGGTCACGCCACTGCTCTAACGGTAGACCATCGCTGTCTAGCAACAAACCTTTACTGTTTGCTAAACCACATACGCGAATCACGATGCCTTTTTCAGCCAGTTTGCCTTGCTGACGTTGGATCTGGTCAACAAGCTCGCCACCAACACCGCCGACACCCACAACGAATACATCTAGGAAGTGCTTAGAGTTAAATAGGTTCTCGTGACACGCTTTGATTGCTTCAGAGATTTTGTCTTCAGGGATAACCGCTGAAATAGCGCGCTCTGAAGAACCTTGAGCAATAGCAACAATGTTGACGTTCACTTCAGCTAAAGAAGAGAAGAACTGAGATGCTACGCCACGTGAAGTGCGCATACCGTCACCCACCAGCGTTACAATCGCAACGTCATCCATGAACTCAACCGGCTCTAACAGGCCATCTTTAAGTTCAAGTTCAAACGCGTCTGACAACACTTGTTTCGCTTTCACCTTATCAGCCGATTCAATACAGAAGCTGATGCTGTACTCAGAAGAAGATTGAGTAATAAGGACGATAGAAACGCCGGCAGAAGACATCGCGCCGAATACACGACTCGCCATACCAACCATGCCCTTCATACCTGGGCCTGATACGTTAACCATCGTTAGGTCACTTAGCGTAGTGATGCCTTTGATTGCTAGGTTATCTTCGCCAGTGTCTTGGCCGATCAAAGTACCTGCACCCTGTGGGTTGAAGCTGTTTTTGATTAGGCAAGGAATATGGAATTGCGCGATAGGAGCGATAGTCTTCGGATGTAGAACCGAAGCGCCGAAGTAAGAAAGCTCCATCGCTTCTTGATAGCTTAGCGATTTAAGAAGACGAGCATCATCCACTAAACGCGGGTCACAGTTGTAAACACCATCGACATCTGTCCAGATCTCACAACAATCAGCGCGTAGACATGCCGCTAGAACCGCCGCTGAGTAATCAGAGCCATTACGACCTAGTGTGACTAGCTCACCTTTTTCATTACCCGCAGTAAAGCCAGGCATGATGTTAACGTGACCTTTAGGAAGTGGAGATTGTTGGAAGTTCTGAGTAGAGACATCCACATCGACCATAGCTTCAAGGTGATCGCCTTTAGCGTATAGGTATTGGACAGGGTCAATCAGGCTTGCTGGTTGGCCTTTCGCTTCCAGTACCGCTTTCATTAACTGGATAGAGATTCGCTCACCTTTACTGATGATGCGAGCATTAACGTGGTTCGGGCACATACCAAGTAGGTTGATGCCATTCACGAACTGCTTTAGCTGAGCAAGAGAGGTATCCACCTGCTCTTGAAACGCGGCACCATCGATAGAAGGCACGACCGCTTTGATCTCTGCAAACAGTGTGTTAAATGAAGATTCGATCTCTGTAATCTGTGCGTCAGCTTCACCATTTTTCAGTGCAGCTTCAATAACAGCGACCAACTTATTGGTTGTTTTTCCTGGAGCCGATAGTACAACGGCTAGCTCTTCTTGCTGGGCATTATTAGCGATGATATCAGCCGCTCGTAAAAAACGATCTGCATCAGCTAATGATGAACCTCCAAACTTTAAAACGCGCATCCCTTTCTCCATAAGTCATAAAAATGGTACAAAAAAAGGCCTGTATCTTGTTGGATACAGGCCTTTTTTTTAAAATCCGTTACTTAGCAGCCTGCCCCAACAATGTTAATGTCGGTAATAATAATGGTTGTGGTCATTACTAGGTGGCTTACGTGCTGCATATCAAATTCTCTGCTTGTGCTTTACTCTACGTGTATCAATTTTTACCACTGGACGTCAATGAAAAGTTGCGTTTTTTTTACATTCGCACCGTTTTTCAGAGCAAACCGTCATTTAAGGGATAAAACACCCTGTATAAACCTTCACTTAAGATACTGGATTTACTCATTGAACAGGCAAGAGTGATCAATTGCATATATAGTCATAACAAAATGCTATATCGATTGTGCAGCGAAAGTACAAGTTCTGTGCTTTAATTGAACGATAACGTTCGAAGAACAATAATAATGACATCAGGAGTGGGAAATGAAGAGATTACTTATTCTTTTGGCTTTTGCTATGCCTGTTGTTTGTTCAGCGAATAGCTTGCCTCTACTACCCAGCCAGATCGATAGTTCTTCTCATAAATTCTTTATCTCCACACAAAACGCGTCGAGTGAAAGCTTCGATACTTGGAAGATAGACAGTGGCTACTCTTATAGCTTGTTTTCAGATGTGGATCTTTACGTCGGTACACGTATCAATAGTGCGGCACTGAAACAGGAAAGTGGATTCTTGAGTGGTGTCAGTTATCAGTTCTCAGAAAGAGTCTCTTTTAACAGTTCTCTACACACCTATAAAGACGAGACCGAAGACAATGAGAAATCGGTAGCCGCAGAGGTTTCCAGCCGAGTGCAACTAACAGATAACCTAGATTTGCATGCCACCCTTGATTATGAAGAGTGGCAGCAAGGTGTTGAAGTGGGACTAGGGTTTCGCTTTTAGTCTCTTTAGCTTGTTCTTTATTAACAGATTAGTGCGGATTGAGATCCAAACTTTTAGTACATCACAAACCATTCCCCGTTCTAATCTATCAACGGCATTCAATTTGAGTCAGTTACGATTCAATTAACAGCTCAGATGAAATTAACACGCCATTCCAATCGGCATAAATATAGTCACCAGGCTGAATCAGTTGATTATGTATAGAGAGTGTCACATTCACTTGGCCGACACCGCGTTTCTCTGTTTTGAATGGCGATGCACCTAACGCCTGAACGCCAAGGTCCATTTGCGACATCATGCCTACATCACGCACCGCACCGTTTACAATCACGCCTTCCCAACCGTTTTCTATCGCGAGAATAGCGAGTTGATCGCCAAGCAGCGCCTTCTGGCATGAGCCATTTCCGTCAACGACAAGCACTTTGCCACAGCCGTCGGTCTCTAAAACCTCGCGAACCTTGGAATTATCGTGATAACAACGAACTGTTACAATTTTTCCAAAGAACGCACCACGTTGGCCGAAGTTCTGCAATGGCATGTTCAGTAGGGTGACTTCGCTTTCAAACTCATCACACAAGTCGGGTGTTATATCGTGCATATATCCTCCGTGAGTAAGGCGTTACCGGTTATGTCAGGCTAGCCTCTATGCTTTTATATGTTATTAAAATTAATCCTTTGTTTTCATTGTTCTATGCTCAATTTATTACTCAATAAAAGTTGATTGAGCATATTTATCTACTAGACTCTTAAGACAGCTTTCAGCTTCCTTGGTTCATAATCCGGTCTTTAGCAGGCAAGATGTGCGAAGCATCTCGAATAATCATTCTTGTTTTGGTGCTAAATAGTCACCATAACATTGGTTAAGTTGTAGCCATACTATTAAAGTTTGTTGCGATACGGCAATTGATGTAAATCAACAAAGTGAATGGAATTAACATTCTCGCGTTGTTAGCATGCTGTTAACATTATAGAATCCACTCCAATCACTAAAAGAATGATTGAAAGGCGTACTGGATCTACGTTATTGGGCAATACTTCAAGGAAGGCAGATAGCTGGAAGTAAGTGTTTTTTTGAAAACTTTAAGTTATCATCAAAAATACATTACCTGTATGTTATGTTTTTGCCTAGAATTTATTCTATTAGCACAGTTTCGTCACAAATTTAGGTACCGCCAAATGCAAACCCCGCAGATTCTTATCGTTGAAGATGAGCAAGTAACTCGTAACACTCTAAAGAGTATTTTTGAAGCAGAGGGATATGCTGTTTTTGAGGCTAGCGACGGTGAAGAGATGCACCAAGTGCTATCTGACAACCAAGTTAACCTTGTAATTATGGACATCAACCTTCCAGGTAAGAATGGCCTACTACTTGCGCGTGAACTACGTGAGCAAGCAAACGTAGCGCTTATGTTCTTAACTGGTCGTGATAATGAAGTTGATAAGATCCTTGGCCTAGAGATCGGCGCTGATGACTACATCACTAAGCCTTTCAACCCTCGTGAACTGACTATCCGTGCACGCAACCTTCTGAACCGTTCAATGAGCACAAGCTCTGTTCAAGAAGAGAAGCGTAGCGTTGAGAAGTATGAGTTCAACGGTTGGGTACTAGATATCAACAGTCGTTCTCTGGTTAGCCCAGATGGCGAAGGCTACAAGCTACCTCGTTCAGAGTTCCGTGCTCTACTTCACTTCTGTGAGAACCCAGGTAAGATCCAAACACGTGCTGACCTTCTTAAGAAGATGACTGGCCGTGAGCTTAAGCCACACGATCGTACTGTAGACGTAACAATCCGTCGTATTCGTAAGCACTTTGAATCTGTTTCTGGTACGCCAGAAATCATCGCAACGATTCACGGTGAAGGCTACCGCTTTTGTGGTGACCTAGAAGACTAATTCGATTCGCGCCTCTTACCATTTAGCACTACTCACCAGTAAGTGTTTTGAACACTAGAAGCGTCATCAATAGTTATTAAAAAGGGAGAATGCCAACGCATTCTCCCTTTTTTATTGTTCTTAATTGGATAAGATTTTAGTAAACCGTATCCACCTTAACGTCTTTCTCTACTAACCACTTCACGGTTTCGCCATCTTTAAGTTCCACCGCCACATCAACAGGCTTGTCACTGTCGATTTCTAGCTGCCATACAAACGCGACTTCCCATTGAGTTTCACTGTGTGTTCTTAAATCAAGATCGTCAGCCGTTACCAACAAGGTGTCTGCACCCTGTTTAACCGTAACACTTTCAACCGCAAGCGTTGCTGGCAGTTGTGAGTCTGACTCTAGGTAGATAGCACCATGTAGGGTCTTATCTTGAGTCTCGCCAATCGTTGGCATCTTGTTGTGCCAAAGGTTGCTTTTCATGGTAACTGTTGCTGCAGATACTTCGACTTGATTATCTTGCTGCCATTCTACTTGTGGCGCAGAACAACCCGCTAATGCCACTACACATGCGGCGAATGCTAATTTTTTCATTATTCTTCTACCTTTGATTTAACCAACTCTTTAAAACTTCAATGTCATTCTGGTATTCGTTATTTATCTCATCAACCCAATCTGAAATGTTCTCCCACCACGCAGGCAAATCTGGAGATTGAGCTTTCTGGGCAACTTGTTGGATGCGTTTCAGACCAATAGAACCTGCAGCACCTTTAATCTTATGTGCCTCAGAAACGATACTGGCTTTATCTTTCGCGACCATGTTGGAGTTCAATATTTCCATATACTCCGGCATCATATCTTCGAACATCGCGATGTTATCCAAAACCGGTTTCGGTCCAACAATATCAACATAAGACTCTAGCATATCAATATCAAGCAAAGTGGTATCAATTTCTGAAAGAAAAGGCTTACTCGCGTCGACTTTATCAATGCTCTCAACCTTATCGGTGCCCGCTACCTTCTCAATTACCTCTGGTGCATCTTCGATAAGTTCACTGATGACATCTTGGATAGCTCGAACCGACAAAGGTTTACTGATCGCTTCGTCCATGCCTTTCTGGAAGTACTCTTGCTTGTTGTTTAATACGTTCGCAGTTAACGCCACCAAAGGCGGTAGCTGGCTGTATTTCTCGCGGTAGTATTGAGCAATATCGAAACCCGTCATATCTGGCAGTTGGATATCCAACAACACCAAATCATAGTCTTCAGGATTGAAAGCAATTTGCGCCTCTTTACCCGTCATCACGACTGTCACTTCATGGCCAAGGCTTTCAAGTAGAGAGCGAGCCACTGTGATATTGAGTTCAATGTCTTCGACCATAAAGATCTTAAGATTCGACTGTTTTCTTGGCGTTTTGATCAGAGCCTGAGTATCGTGATTCACTGGAACTCGAATCGAAACCGTAAAGGTACTGCCAAAGCCCTCTTCACTGATGACTTCAATGTGGCCATCCATCATATTAATTAGCTGTTGAGAGACAGCGAGACCAATACCCGTGCCGACAGCGTGCAAGTTGTCCGTGCCCGATTTCACCTGATAGTACATCGCGAAGATCTTCTCGATTTCACTTTCAGGGATACCAATACCAGTATCTTCCACTTCCATCGTAATGTTGGCAAAGTCACCATCAATGTCGGCGCTGACTGTCATCACCACTCCACCATCTTTGGTGAACTTCATCGCGTTACTAACAAGGTTCCACAGTACCTGTCTAAGACGAGTACCATCCACCTCAACAGCAGCTGGAAGATCAGACAATCTTTCTAGATCGAACCTTAACCCTTTCTGCTCAGCCATCAACGCAGAGATACTTTCGATCTCGACAACGAAATCTTCAAAGTTAATAGGCGTAGGGAAGAGTTCAAGCTTACGGCGGTCGAACTTATCCATATCAATAATATCGTTGAAGATATTACCCAGTGTCACCGCGCTCACCTTGATGGTTTGCATCTGCTTGCGCTGTTCGGTGGTCAGTTGGCTATCAAGCAGCATGCGGCTCAAGCCAATGATGCCGTTGAGCGGCGTTCTTAACTCGTGGCTAATAGTTGAGATAAAGGTGGTCTTATCGCGGCTGGCTTTTTCTAACGACTCTTGATGCTCTTTACGTTCAGTAATATCGCGGCCAAAACCAACCAAGCCCAAGTGACGACCATCTTTGCTGTAGAAAGGCACTTTACGCAGTTCGAAGTAACTCTTGCGGCCATCTGGGTATTCAAGCCATTGGTCATAAGTCAGTGCTTGGTTGTCAGCAAATACTTTCTTATCGGTTTCAACAACTTGCTGAGCGACCTCTTTACTGTAAACATCCCAAGGAGTTAAACCAACTAGCTCTTTTTCTGTTTTACCAGTGAGCTCTTCAACCGCACGGTTACAACCAGAGAACACACCATCTTCATTACGGTAGTAAATAAGGTCAGGCGAGGCATCGATAAACGAGCGTAACAGTGCAGTACGTTCTGCGAGTTCAAGCTGAGTACGCTCGCGCTGGAACACCTCGTTTTCGAGATCTTGCATTGCTTCTGCGCGCGCTTCTTCCGCTTTTTCACGCTCTTCAATTTCTTGATTAAGCTTCTCGATATTGAGCTGCATTTTATTGTTGAGTTCTTGGTCTCGCTCACGCATGTCGCCAAGTTTAGAGACCAATTTCGCTAACCTTTGACGTGATTCTTCCAACTGGTCCACGACCACTGACAGAAAATATACCGCCCAAGGCGTGATCACTAAACCGAAGAAAACTGAACGGACAATGTCGATGTCATCAACATTGCCTTTGAGTGCAAGGGTGATACCGACTTGCACAACAACAGCGAGGGCAACAAGCGCTAGGGCGAGTAAGATAGAAAAGCGGACAATCCCCAGTTTTACGAGTAGATCCACGTAATACTGGGCAAGATTTTTCATGGGTTTCATTTAGCGCTCCATGCGATAAGACTAGCAACATTCTACCCTGTTTGAAGATGGGAGGTAAGCTAGCTACATCACACGCAGCAAGTGTTCAGCGGTAATTTCGAAGGTTAATTAACCAATACAAATACTAACTAAGCAAAAATAGCCGGGGATAATCAAATTGCCAATTTTATAGCGTTAGCGAATTGAGTATGGATGCACCATTGAACGGTTGCGACCGTCTGATTTCGCTTGATACAACGCACTATCAGCCAAGGCAACAGCCGATTCCATTTCATCATCAGGTGTAGGAATGTAAGAGATAATACCAATACTCACCGTGATGAATTCAGAGACTGTCGACTTCTCATGCGCAAGTTCCAATTTTAGGACTTCATCATGAATACGCTGCGCCACCAGCTGAGCACCTTCGGTCGTTGTATTTGGCAGAATAAAGCCGAACTCTTCACCACCATAACGAGCCACACAATCAGATGAACGATTCAACACCTGCTTAAATGCCTGAGAAACCTGAATCAAAGCATCATCGCCTTGTTGGTGTCCGTAAAAGTCGTTGTAGCCTTTAAAGAAGTCGATATCACATAGCATGATCGTCAGTGGCAGCTTCTCACGCACATGATAATGCCACAGTGTAGAGAGCTGTTCATCGAAACGACGTCGGTTAGACACTTTAGTCAGGCTATCCATAAAGCTGAGGCGTTCAAGTTCAAGGTTGGCTTCTTCAAGCTTTTGTTCTGCTAGATAACGCTCTGTAATATCACGCGCCATGATCAACACACCATTAGTGCTCGATGCTGGATCTCTAAACGGTGATTTGACTACATCATACCAAGTAAATGTTCCATCACTTGAGACCACTTTGTCGATATAACGCAGTGATTTACTTTGATGAAGCACTTGATGATCGGTTTCTGATATTCGCGTATAGATGCTATGTGGCACCACATCTTGTAAACGTTTACCGATCAAGTCACTGACTTCAGAGATACCCAGCGCAGCCACAAATGGTTTATTACACGCTTGATAAACCATGTTTTCATTAAAGATACCAATCGAGTCTGGGCTGGCCTCCAGGAGGTTTTGCAAGATGGTGTCACGCTGCGCAAGTGCCACTTCGGTATCTTTTCGCTTCTCCATCTCGCCACGCAGTTTCTGCTGCATGTCATGCCAATCGGTCACATCATGACTAATAGAGAGCGTGCCGATGGTTTCTCCATCTTGGGAAAGCAGCACACTTTGGTAGGTTTCAAGCAAGCAGCTTTTTCCATCTTGATCTGTAGTCCAAGAGCGTTCACTTACACGACCTTTTAATACTCCACCAGAAACACTCAGGGTGCCCTCTTCAGCACGACCATGCCAAAACTTTTTAAACGAGCGATTACTCGTCACTAACTGACCTTTCTGATCTTTCACGTAGATCAGCTCAGACAAAGAATCCAAAGCGGTACGAGCAACATTCAGTTCTCGAACTTCTTGGGACAGTTCTTCGTTAGTGTTTTTATAAGGTGAGGCGTGAATCATCCAAGCCTGCTTATTTCTAAAATGGATCTTACGACCGATCAAGTTGATCTTGAACGACTCAAATTCAGAAAGCGCCCACAGGGAGACCTGCTCGAAGGCTCGAGAGTTGATGTGGTTGGTTAAGTAGTGACGAAAGCTGTTCTCGCTTTCCACAGTAGGAAAGCGAAAATTAACACCGATTTGGCGGATACCAAGCAACTGCATGGCTTGGCGATTGGCATAGAGTATTTCGCCACTTCGAACATCAACAAAGTAGAGTGGCGACGGGGTAGCAAGTAGAAGCGTTTCGATATGCGACTGATAACGAGAATAGAGATGCCAGCAGATGAGAGCAATCAGCAATACAACAACGATATAAATACCGTAGCCATACGCCCTGTCCCACAACCAAGTCATTACCAGTTCCATTTACTCTCAATCTATACCATAAAATCTGTTAGGGAAATGTTACCACTATTTATTGGTTTTATCTGCTGTTACCTACAGTCACCCATTTCTATTAATTGGCCGTGTTTAAAACAGGCAACGTGTACTCGAATGCAGAGCCCGTTTTGATGCCTTGAGCACCGGTTTTATCCAACGAACGACCTATTTCAGTCATCGCTAACCAGCGGTTCTCACACCATAAAGGAGAAAGTAAGGTTGGGCGTCTCGCCGCTGAAGAAACACGGTGATAAACCACGTCCGCAGGCGTGCGTTGAATGATCTCACTCGCGATATCGATGTACTCTTCAAGGCTTGGGGCTTCTAGCTTTCCTGCCTTCCACGCCTTAGCCATGGTACTGCCCTCTACTATATGAAGGCCGTGCAGCTTAATACCATCGGTGCCAACGGCTAATACCTTGTCTAAGGTTTCAAGGTTATCCGCTTTAGTTTCTTTTGGTAGACCAACAATCAGGTGAGTACACACCTTGATACCTAAAGCGCGTGCGCGTTGGGTGATCGTTTCATACACCGCAAAATCGTGGCCGCGGTTAATTCGCTTGAGGGTTTTATCATTGGCGGTTTGCAGGCCAAGCTCGAGCCAAATCTCATAGCCTTGTTTAACGTAGCCCGCTAACAGATCCAACACCGCATCAGGCACACAGTCTGGTCGCGTACCAACACAAAGGCCGACGATCTCTGCACCGGGTGCTTTTAGCGCCTCTTCATACATATTCTTGAGCACTTGCACCTCAGCATAAGTGCTGGTGTACGCCTGAAAGTAAGCCAGGTACTTCTTGGCACGAGCAATCTCACCCGCACGATCTTTTAGCTGGTCAGCAATACTTTGAATTTGAGTTTGTTCATCGGCAAAGGAAGCCACGTTACAAAACGTGCAACCTCCACGGCCAATTGTCCCGTCTCGGTTTGGGCAGCTGAAACCACCATGAAGCGTCAGCTTGTGAACCTTCTCGCCATAACGGCGTTGAAGGTCTTGGCCGATAGTATTGACCAACTCGTGTAATTGCATATTTTCAAAGCACTCAAGTAAATAAGAATGAATATCAGTCTTTTTTGAAAAAAAATTACATCCCTGCAAAATTCGACCAATTAGTTTACTCAAGGCTTTTTGCGAGCAACCTAACAAATATCAATAAACATGCAAAAAATCGGCTCTATTTGCCTAATGTTGCACATTTGTTAGGCATTAAATTCAAAATAAAACGAAAAAAATGGTCTACATGGGTCAACTTTCATTGCAATTCGCCTAGACAAAATTGTAGGATACTTACACATATTGGCTATTTTTGAGTATTTACTTACAACGAAAACTTGCTAATAAGTCGGTGATATCTAACTCCCACCTATATAAACCACTAGTTTGTGGTTAAAAATAAACAGGTATCACTAAGGATTGTTTTTCTCGCAATACTTTTCCTGCGAGATACGGAAAGGATTCAAACCGCCAGCATAGGCAGGTTTAGACCCATAAATATAAAAGGACAAGGCTGACTTTATACAAATAAGTTGCGCCTAGATTTAACTGGAAGGATGTATCTATGGTAGATCAAGAGCAGAACTCACAGGGTCTGTATACTCCTGAATTGGAGCATGACGCTTGTGGTATCGGTTTTGTTGCGCATCTAAAGAATCGCAAATCTCATGATGTAGTAACTCAAGCACTCGATATGCTTGCACGTATGGAACACCGTGGCGGCCAAGGCTGCGATCCGTGTTCTGGTGATGGTGCAGGTATCCTGCTACAGAAGCCGCACGAATTCTTACTAGAAGAAGCCGTAAAGCTTGGAATTAAGCTGCCATCTTTTGAAAAATATGGTGTTGGTGTTGTACTTTTCCCTAAAGATGAACACAAACGTGCACAGTGTCGTGACATTCTAGAACGCAATGCACAACGCCTTGAGTTAGAAGTTATCGGTTACCGTGAACTTCCAACGGACAATTCAATGATTGGTGCTGACCCACTAAGCACTGAACCTCAATTTGAACACGTATTTATTTCTGGCGGCCCTGGTATCACACCAGAAGAGCTTGAGCGTAAACTGTATGTTCTACGTAACTACACGGTTCGTGTATGCCTAGAAAGCGTTTCAAATATCGGTGATGACTTCTACATCAACTCTATGTCTTACAAGACATTGGTGTACAAAGGTCAGCTAACAACTGAACAAGTTCCTCAGTACTTCCTAGATCTGCAAAACCCAACCATGGTGACAGCTCTAGCACTAGTACACTCTCGCTTCTCTACCAATACATTCCCACGTTGGCGTCTAGCTCAGCCTTTCCGTTACATCGCGCACAATGGCGAAATCAATACGGTTCGCGGCAACCTGAACTGGATGAAAGCACGTGAAGCAATCCTAGAATCGGATCTGTTTACACAAGCTGAAATCGACATGCTGCTTCCTATCTGTCAGGAAGGTAGTTCGGATTCATCAAACTTCGATATGGCACTTGAGCTACTTGTTCTTTCAGGTCGTACTCTGCCACACGCGTTGATGATGATGATCCCGGAAGCATGGCAAGAAAACAAAAACATGGATCCAACTCGTCGTGCGTTCTACCAGTACCACGCGAACGTAATGGAACCATGGGATGGCCCAGCATCAGTATGTTTCACCGATGGTGTTCAAGTAGGTGCAACACTTGACCGTAACGGTCTGCGTCCTTCTCGCTACACAGTAACTAAAGACGACTTCCTAGTAATGGCGTCTGAGTCTGGTGTTGTCGAGATTGCACCTGAAAACGTTGAGTACCGTGGTCGTCTACAACCAGGTCGTATCTTCGTTGCTGACCTTGAGCAAGGCCGCATCATTTCTGATGAAGAAGTGAAAGACAGCATTGCTAAAGCACAACCTTACGAAAAGTGGGTTGAAGAGAACCTTCTGAGCCTGAAAAAGCTACCGGATGCGAGCAACGAATTTAGCCAACCTTCTCCAGAGAAACTACTACACAAACAACAATCGTTTGGCGTGAGTTCTGAAGAAGTAAACGAAATCATTCTACCTCTTGCGAAAACAGGCTACGAGCCACTTTCTGCAATGGGTGCTGACTGGCCGCTAGCGATTCTTTCTCACCAATCGCAGCACCTTTCAAACTACTTCAAACAGTTGTTTGCACAAGTCACTAACCCGCCGATCGACCCGATTCGTGAGCGCATGGTTATGTCTCTGAACACTTACCTAGGTAAAGACCAGAACTTACTTGCTGAAACACCTGAGCACTGTCAAAAAGTAGAACTTGAGTCTCCAGTACTGTCTAACTCTGAGTTAGAAAAACTGCGTGCAATCGATAACGAGCACCTTCAGGCGAAGACGCTGGATATCGTATTCCAAGCAAATGGCGACCAAGGTAAGTTAGAGCGCGCACTTAAGCGTATCTGCCAATACGCAGAAGACGCAGTGATTGATGGCTACTCTATCATCCTACTGACAGACCGTGCGGTTAACTCTAACCATGCCGCTATTCCAGCAATGCTGGCGGTTGGCGCGGTTCACCACCACCTAATCCGTAAAGGTCTACGTGCTAAGTGTGACATCGTTGTTGAAACGGGCGACGCTCGTGAGACACACCACTTTGCAACGCTTATCGGTTATGGTGCAAACGCAGTTAACCCATACCTAGTTATTGAAACGATTGTTGAACTGCAACGTACTAAGAAGCTAGATCCAAACGTACACCCACGTGAGTTATTCGATAACTACCGTAAAGGTGTTAACGGCGGTCTACTTAAGATCTTCTCTAAGATGGGGATCTCTACGCTGCAGTCTTACCACGGTGCACAAATCTTTGAAGCACTTGGTGTTAGCAAATCAGTGGTTGAAAAATACTTCACAGGTACTGTTTCTCGTATCCAAGGTCTAACGATCGACGATATCGCGCGAGAAGTATTGGTTCGTCACCGTGTTGGTTACCCAGCTCGTGAAATTCCAGCTCAGATCCTTGATGTTGGTGGTGTTTACCAGTGGAAACAACGTGGTGAGAAACACTTATTCAACCCAGAAACGATTTCTCTACTTCAAGAATCGACGCGTAACAAAGATTACGGTCAGTTCAAGAAGTACGCAAAAGCAGTTGATGACCAAGGCGACAACGCAGCAACGCTACGTAGCCAACTGGACTTCATCAAGAACCCTGCAGGCTCTATTCCTCTAGCAGAAGTAGAACCAATCGAGAACATTCTTAAGCGTTTCGCAACCGGCGCAATGAGCTTTGGTTCAATCTCGCATGAGGCTCACTCAACACTGGCTGTTGCGATGAACCGCATTGGCGCGAAATCAAACTCAGGTGAAGGTGGTGAAGATCCAGCACGTTTCGAACGTAAAGAAAACGGCGACTGGGAACGTTCAGCAATCAAACAGGTGGCTTCTGGTCGCTTTGGTGTAACGTCTTACTACCTATCTAACGCTGATGAGCTACAAATCAAGATGGCTCAAGGTGCGAAACCGGGCGAAGGTGGTCAACTACCTGGTGATAAGGTTGATGACTGGATCGGCGCAACGCGTCACTCGACTCCGGGCGTAGGTCTTATCTCGCCACCGCCACACCACGATATCTACTCAATCGAAGATTTGGCTCAGCTGATCTACGATCTGAAAAACGCGAACCGTAACGGTCGTGTCAACGTGAAGCTAGTATCAGAAGCTGGCGTAGGTACGATTGCATCGGGTGTAGCGAAAGCGAAAGCTGACGTGGTACTTATCGCAGGTTTTGATGGTGGTACGGGTGCATCTCCGATGTCTTCTATCCGTCATACCGGTCTGCCTTGGGAGCTGGGTCTAGCGGAAACGCACCAAACACTACTGAAAAACGGCCTACGTAACCGTATCGTTGTTCAATCTGATGGTCAGATGAAAACACCACGTGACCTTGCAGTAGCAACGTTACTTGGCGCGGAAGAATGGGGCGTAGCAACAGCAGCATTGGTTGTTGAAGGCTGTATCATGATGCGTAAGTGTCACAAGAATACCTGTCCTGTAGGTATCGCAACACAAAACAAAACTCTGCGTGAGCGTTTCGACGGCCGCGTAGAAGACGTAGTGACTTTCTTCCAATACATGGCTGAAGGTCTACGTGAAGTAATGGCTGAACTTGGCTTCCGCTCTATCGATGAGATGGTAGGTCAATCGCACAAACTTAAAGTTCGTGACGACATCGGCCACTGGAAGTACAAGAACCTAGATCTAACACCTGTACTGCACATTGAGCAGGCTCGTGAAGAAGATGGTATCTACAACCAGACACAACAAAACCACAACCTAGAAGACGTTCTAGACCGCAAGTTGATTCAAGCGGCAATTCCAGCGCTTGAGAAAGGTGAAGCTGTAAATGCGACTTTCCCAATCATCAACACGGACCGCTCAGCGGGTACCATGCTGTCGAACGAAATCTCGAAGGTTTACAAAGACCAAGGTTTACCACAACCAATGAACGTTAAGTTCCACGGTAGTGCTGGCCAATCTTTCGGTGCGTTCCTTGCGAAAGGCGTTAAGTTCGAAGTAGAAGGCGACGCGAACGATTACTGGGGTAAAGGTCTGTCTGGCGGTACTTTGGTTCTGTACCCAGATGCGAAGTCTTCTATCGTTGCTGAAGATAATATCGTGGTTGGTAACGTATGTTTCTACGGTGCAACCTCAGGTGAATCTTTCATTCGCGGTATGGCTGGTGAACGTTTCTGTGTTCGTAACTCAGGTGCGAAGGTTGTTGTTGAGGGCGTTGGTGACCACGGTTGTGAATACATGACTGGCGGTGTTGCCGTTATCCTTGGCTCAACAGGTCGTAACTTTGCTGCGGGTATGAGTGGCGGTGTCGCTTATGTTTGGGACAAAGCAGGTGACTTCGAAACCAAGCTTAACCCAGAACTTGTAGACCTAGATCCAATTGAACAAGAAGATAAAGATCTTCTACTAGATATGCTAACCAAGCACGTTGAATTCACAGGAAGTGAAGTTGCTCAGTCTTTCCTAGACAACTTTGAAGCAAGTGTTGCATCACTGATTAAAGTTATGCCACGCGACTACAAAGCAGTTCTTGAGAAGCGTAAAGCTGAAGCACAACAGGCACAAACGGAAGAAGTGGAGGCAGTATAATGGGTAAGCCTACTGGATTTTTAGAACACGGTCGCGAGCTTCCAAAGAAGCTCGACCCATCGGTTCGTATCGAAGACAACAAAGAGTTCGTACTTAACGAAGAGTTTGGTGACAAGATCAATACTCAAGCATCTCGTTGTATGGACTGTGGCGTACCTTTCTGTCACAGCGGTTGTCCAATTGGTAACATCATCCCAGAATTCAATGACGCGGTTTACCGTGACAGCTGGGAAGAGGCTTGGAACATCCTAAGCTCTACCAATAACTTCCCTGAGTTTACCGGTCGTGTTTGTCCTGCTCCTTGTGAAAGTGCCTGTGTTCTTGGTATCAACCAAGACCCAATCACTATCTGTAATATCGAGAAAACGATTGTAGAAACTGCGTACCGTGAAGGGTACGCAAAACCAAAAACACCTCGCTCTCGCACGGGTAAAACCGTAGCGATTGTTGGCTCTGGACCTGCAGGTCTAGCCGCAGCCGAGCAGCTAAACAGCGCTGGTCACTCAGTGACGGTATTTGAACGTGACGAAAAAGTTGGCGGTCTACTGCGTTTCGGTATCCCAGATTTCAAACTGGGTATGGACGTGATTGATCGTAAGATCAACCTAATGGCTGAAGCAGGCGTAGAGTTTAAAGTTAACCAACACATAGGTGTTGATGTTAACGCTCAGCAACTACGCCAAGAGTTTGATGTGGTATTGCTAACTGGTGGTTCTACGGTTCCACGTGACTTGCCAATCCCAGGTCGTGAGTTGAAAGGCGTTCACTTTGCCATGGAGTTCCTTGGTCAAAACAACCGCCGAGCTAACAACCTAGATCTTAAAACAGAAGAGATTCACGCTAAAGATAAGCACGTTGTGGTTATCGGTGGTGGTGATACTGGCTCTGACTGTGTGGGTACATCAAACCGTCACAAAGCAGCGAGCATTACTCAGGTTGAGATCATGCCGATCCCACCAGAGAAGCGCCCAGCAAACATGCCATGGCCTCAATACCCAATGATCATGAAGACCACGACTTCTCACGAAGAAGGTTGTGAGCGTCACTGGAACATCTTAACCAAAGAGTTCATCGGTAACGATCAAGGTCAGGTGACGGGTCTACGTATCGCAGACATCGTATGGAAAGACGCAGCTCCTGGTGAGCGCCCTACTTTTGATGAAGTAGCAAACTCAGAGCGTGTTATTCCTTGTGACCAAGCATTCCTAGCGATGGGTTTCTTACACCCGGAGCCAACCGGCGTGCTTGCTCAACTAGACATTAAACTGGACGAGCGCGGTAACGTCGCTTCTGAAGGTTTTGCAACGAACCAGAAAGGCGTTTTCGCTGCTGGTGATATGCGTACTGGTCAATCTCTAGTTGTACGTTGTATTAATGAAGGTCGTGAATGTGCAATTGCGATTGATGACTTCTTAATGGGTAACTCAAACTTAGAAGCGAAAGCTGATTCACTCATGCTTTCCGCATAATATTTCTCGGGCTAACGTCAATTACGTTAGCCTAGAGGAAAAGCAATACCCTTCCTAACTTTTATATTTGGCTAGCACTCGATGCTAGCCTTTTTTCTATCTGGCCTTTGGCGTTTTCAAAATCATCCTGTTGTATATGTTAAATCTCGTTAACATTCACCTTATGTATCTCATTGATATCCATCGACTATTTTAGATTATTAAGTGGCTAATCGCGTTTATGCATGATAATTAACCATGAACTTGACCTTAAACACAATTAGCTATACGTTGTAAAGCTGATGAAAATAAAATCAATCGGTTTTGTTAACACAACCAATAACGTTTTAACTGGCTAAAGCAAACTATCAGTTTATAAAAAACAACAAGTATATGAATAGTTAGTCATTTACTGTCTGGATGACAGAGAAGCAAAAGGGAGAATTGCAATGGCTCTATATGATCCTAGTCTTGAAAAAGACAACTGTGGATTTGGTTTAATAGCGCAAATGGAAGGCCAACCTAGTCATAAGTTGGTAAGAACTGCTATTTCAGCCCTCGATCGCATGACACACCGTGGTGGTATCGCTGCGGATGGTAAAACCGGGGATGGCTGTGGCTTATTACTACAGAAGCCTGACTCTTATCTCAGAATTATTGCTGAAGAGAATAACTTCAAGCTCGGCAAGCAATACGCTGTCGGCATGATTTTCTTCAGCCAAGATCCAATCAAAGCGCAATCCGCGCAAGACATCGTCAATAAAGAGCTCGCTCAAGAGACCTTAACGGTTGCAGGTTGGCGCGTAGTACCGACCAACACCGACGTATTAGGTCCGATTGCCAAAGATTCAGTTCCCAATATTCAGCAAGTGTTTATCTCGGCCCCCGCGGGTTGGCGTGAACGCGATATTGAACGACGCCTTTATATCGCTCGTCGCAGAATTGAAAAACAGATCACCGAAGACAAAGATTTCTATATTTGTAGCCTTTCGACACAAGTCATGGTTTACAAAGGTCTGTGTATGCCGGCCGATCTTCCGCGATTTTACCTCGATCTTGCAGACTTACGCATGGAATCGGCGATATGTCTGTTCCACCAGCGTTTCTCAACCAATACTCAGCCACGTTGGCCACTGGCTCAACCATTCCGCTATTTAGCGCACAATGGTGAGATCAATACCATTGAAGGTAACCGACAATGGGCTAAGGCTCGTGCCTATAAATTCTCTTCGCCGTTGCTGCCAGATTTACAAACCGCCGCACCCTTTGTGAATGAGACAGGCTCAGATTCATCAAGCCTAGATAACATGCTCGACCTGTTCCTTGCCGGTGGTATGGATGTGTTCCGAGCGATGCGCATGCTTGTGCCGCCCGCTTGGCAAAACCACCCAGATATGGACCCAGATCTACGTGCATTCTACGACTTCAACTCCAAGCACATGGAACCGTGGGATGGCCCTGCAGGTATCGTACTTTCTGATGGTCGTTACGCTGCGTGTAACCTCGATAGAAATGGCCTGCGTCCTGCGCGTTATGTCATCACCAAAGACAACCTGATCACCTTGGCATCTGAGGTCGGTATCTGGAACTACGCGCCAGATGAAGTGGCAGAGAAAGGGCGTGTCGGCCCAGGTGAATTGCTCGTCATAGATACGCGCCGCGGTAAATTGTGGCAATCTAACGAGATCGACAATGACCTTAAAGGTCGCCATCCTTATAAAGAGTGGATGGAAAAGAACGTTCACAAACTCACACCGTTTTCCGATCTGCCCGATGAGCAAGTCGGTAAGCGCAGCTTTGACGATGACACGCTCAAGACCTACCAAAAACAGTTTGCGATGAGCAACGAAGAGTCCGACCAAGTGCTGCGTGTGCTTGGTGATATGGGGCAAGAAGCAGTAGGCTCAATGGGCGACGACACGCCAATGGCTGTGCTCTCTTCAAAAGAACGCTTGGTCACTGATTACTTCCGTCAAAAGTTTGCACAAGTCACCAACCCACCGATTGATCCATTGCGTGAAAAACACGTGATGTCTTTGGCGACCAGTATTGGGAAAGAGATGAACGTGTTCTGTGAAACAGACGGTCACGCCTATCGTGTCACGTTTGATTCACCAGTACTGCTTTACTCAGACATGCAGCAGCTTCTGCAGTTGAGTCAAAAACATTATCGTCATGTCATTCTCAGCATGCACTACGACCCGAATAACCAAGATCTAGAACAAGCAATCAAAGCAGTATGTGATAGCGCCGAACAAGAAGTCAGCGAAGGTGCGGTTTTAGTTGTGCTGTCGGACAAAGGTTTAGAGAAAGGAAAACTACCGATCCCTGCAGCCATGTTGGTTGGTGCGGTGCAAACAAGGCTTGCTGATACCAACCTGCGTTGTGATGCCAACATCGTTGTTGAGACAGCAACTGCGCGCGACCCACACCAATTTGCTGTGCTGCTTGGCTTCGGTGCAACCGCGGTTTACCCATACCTCGCTTATGAAGCGTTAGGTAAAATGTTGGATGATGGCTCTTTAGATAAAGATTATCGTGCCGCAATGCAAAATTACCAAAACGGCATCAACAAAGGTCTGTACAAGATCATGTCGAAGATGGGAATTTCAACCATTGCCTCTTATCGCTGTTCACAGCTTTTCGAAGCCGTTGGCCTTCATTCCGATGTTGTTGAGCTCTGTTTCCGCGGAGTTACCACTCGAATCCAAGGCGCAAGCTTTAGCGATTTCCAACAAGATATCTATAACTTATCGCGTAAAGCCTGGACTAAGCGTAAGCCAATCGAGCACGGTGGTTTACTCAAATACGTACACGGCGGCGAATATCACGCCTATAACCCTGATGTGGTTGGCACTCTGCAAACTGCAGTAAAAACAGGTGAGACATCGGATTATCTCTCTTTTGCTAAGCAAGTAAATGCTCGTCCAGCTGCGATGTTACGCGACTTAATGAGCCTCAAAAAAGCAGCTCAGCCTCTACCACTAGAGCAAGTCGAGCCTAACAGCGATCTGTTTAAACGCTTCGACTCTGCGGCAATGTCGATCGGTGCTTTGAGCCCAGAAGCGCATGAAGCATTAGCAATGGCGATGAACCGCTTGGGTGGTTACTCAAACTCTGGTGAAGGTGGTGAAGACCCTCGACGCTTTGGTACTGACCGTAACTCTCGTATCAAGCAGATAGCTTCCGGTCGTTTTGGTGTGACGCCACATTACTTAACCAATGCGGATGTTTTGCAGATCAAGGTCGCGCAAGGTGCGAAGCCTGGAGAAGGTGGTCAACTGCCCGGCCATAAAGTTACCGCAGAAATCGCTAAGCTGAGATATTCAGTTCAAGGGGTGACACTGATCTCCCCTCCTCCACATCACGATATTTATTCTATCGAGGATCTAGCGCAGCTGATTTTCGACCTTAAACAAGTGAACCCTAAAGCCTTGGTTTCAGTAAAGTTAGTATCGGAACCGGGTGTAGGCACGATTGCAACTGGTGTAGCGAAAGCCTATGCCGATCTGATCACCATTTCTGGCTACGATGGCGGTACCGCGGCAAGCCCTCTAACCTCGGTAAAATACGCAGGTTGCCCTTGGGAGCTTGGCTTAGCAGAAACTCAACAAGCACTGGTTGCTAACGGGCTTCGTCATAAGATCCGCCTGCAAGTCGATGGTGGTTTAAAAACTGGCCTTGATGTGATTAAAGGTGCGATTCTCGGTGCAGAAAGCTTTGGTTTTGGTACCGCGCCAATGGTCGCAATGGGTTGTAAGTTCTTACGAATTTGTCACCTAAACAACTGTGCGACGGGTGTTGCGACTCAAGATGAAACACTACGCCGCGAATACTTCAAAGGCCTGCCAGACATGGTAGTGAACTACTTTACAGGCCTAGCCGATGAAGTTCGCCAATACCTTGCAGAACTCGGCGTAGAAAAACTAACGGACCTGATTGGTCGTACTGACTTACTTGAAGCCGTTCAAGGCCTCACCGCGAAACAGAACAAGCTCGATCTCTCTTCAATACTCGAAGCTCCGGTATCTCCAGAAGGTCACCCACTGTTTTGGACCGAGCCAAACGCACCATTTGATAAAGCTCAGCTCAACCAGCAGATTCTGGATGATGCACTCGATGCAATTGAGAAACGTCAATCCACCAGCCTTTACTACAACGTGATCAACACAGACCGCTCGATTGGTGCTCGTATCTCTGGTGAAATTGCTAAGCGATACGGCAACCAAGGGATGGCAGGTTCACCAATCAAGTTATATCTCGACGGTACAGCAGGCCAATCTTTTGCGGTTTGGAACGCAGGCGGCGTTGAGCTTTACCTAACAGGCGATGCCAATGACTATGTTGGCAAAGGCATGGCTGGCGGCAAAGTGGTTATCAAGCCTCACCAAGGCACCGCATTTACTTGTAACGAAGCGACCATCATAGGCAACACCTGTCTGTATGGCGCAACTGGAGGCAAGCTGTTTGCAGCTGGTACGGCTGGCGAACGATTTGGCGTACGTAACTCAGGTACGGTTGCTGTGATTGAAGGCGCTGGTGACAACGCCTGTGAATACATGACCGGCGGTATTGTTGCCATTCTTGGCGCAACTGGCGTCAACTTCGGCGCCGGTATGACAGGTGGTTTTGCTTATGTCATGGATAAGAACGAAGACTTCCAAGGTCGAGTAAATAACGAGTCGGTCGAGGCACTTTCTCTGTCTGATCTATTTATCCACCAAGAACATCTGCGTGGCTTAATTGCAGAACACTTAGAAGAGACTGGCTCAGTACACGCTGAAGCTATTCTGGCGAACTTTGATGAATGGATTCCGAAGTTCTACCTAGTGAAGCCAAAGACGGCGGATCTTAACACCTTGCTCGGTCACCAAAGCCGCAGCTCTGCTGAACTTCGTGTTCAAGCGCAATAATTGGAAGGAGCCAATAATGAGCCAGAATGTATACCAATTTATTGATGTGAATCGCGTAGACCCAGCGAAGAAACCAATCAAGATACGTAAGATTGAGTTTGTAGAGATCTACGAACCTTTCACTAAACAGCAAGCAAAAGCGCAAGCAGACCGTTGTTTAGACTGTGGTAACCCATACTGTGAATGGAAATGTCCTGTTCACAACTACATCCCTCAGTGGCTTAAGCTTGCCAATGAAGGGCGTATTATCGAAGCCGCTGAACTGTCTCACCAAACCAACAGCCTGCCTGAGGTTTGCGGTCGAGTTTGCCCTCAAGACCGCTTGTGTGAGGGCTCTTGTACCCTCAATGACGATTTCGGTGCCGTAACCATTGGCAATATTGAAAAGTACATTACCGACAAAGCCTTTGAGATGGGTTGGAAGCCTGACATGTCTCACGTTGAGTGGACTGATAAAAAGGTCGCGATCATCGGTGCGGGGCCAGCAGGTCTAGCGGCGGCTGACATCCTAGTTCGTAATGGCGTAAAAGCCGTTGTGTTTGACCGCTATCCGGAGATCGGTGGCCTACTGACGTTTGGTATTCCATCGTTCAAGCTTGAGAAAGGCATCATGGAAAATCGTCGCCGTATCTTTAGCGAGATGGGCGTCGAGTTCCAAATGAATACCGAAGTCGGCAAAGACGTTCAACTACAACAACTGGTCGATGACTACGATGCTGTCTTCTTAGGTGTCGGTACCTATAAAAACATGCGTGCTGGGTTAGATAACGAAGACGCACCGGGCGTTTATGATGCACTGCCATTCCTTGTTTCCAATACCTACAAGGTCATGGAACTGGATAACCCAACACCATTCATCGACATGAAAGGCAAAAAAGTGGTTGTGCTCGGTGGTGGTGATACCGCGATGGACTGTGTCCGAACTTCGATTCGTCAGCATGCAGCTAATGTTGTTTGTGCTTATCGCCGAGATGAAGCGAATATGCCGGGCTCTCGCCGTGAGGTGAAGAATGCGCGTGAAGAGGGGGTGAAGTTCAAGTTCAACCTCCAACCTATTGGCTTAGAGCTTAACAGCGCTGGTCATGTGGTTGGCGTTAAATTCGTGAAAACCGCTTTGGGTGAACCTGATGAAGCAGGCCGTCGTCGTCCAGAACCTGTCGAAGGTAGTGAGCATGTTCTTGAGGCTGATGCCGTAATTATGGCATTTGGTTTCCAACCTCATACGATGGAATGGCTAGAACCTTTCGGTGTGGAGCTCGATCAGTGGGGCCGCATCAAGGCTCCTAACAAACAAGAGTTTCAATACCAAACCACCAACAGCAAGATCTTTGCAGGTGGTGATGCGGTTCGAGGATCTGACTTAGTGGTGACCGCTATCGATGAAGGCCGTAAAGCCGCAGAAGGGATCTTGGACTACCTAGAAGTGTGACCAGGGCGTGTTGATCTTTCGAGCTGATTTTTGCAGCGAGTTGCTGGGCATTTATACAAGGCAGAGGCGTCGATGTGTAGCTAGCCTACATGAGAAGCCGATAACGTAGTAGAAATGACCAGCAAACGCTGCCCGAAGGGTTCGGCTAAAAGCGTTTTACTCTTTGTTGAGGGAGATTTGCTTAGAGTGACTAGGCTACTTCCCCCTCGCCGCGATTAAAACGCTTTTATCTCGAACAAAATTTAACCACGAAAGGTCAACACGCCCTAGTATAAGGTTTCCTTTATTACTCAGGCCGTTACTATAAAAAAGGGATCCAATGATGGATCCTTTTTTGAATTAGATACGTTTATCACAAGCATATCGAAAAATACGTAAAACAATCGCAAACAAGCCAATACCTATAACTACAATTAAAACAACGCCATAGGAAACATTATGAAAAAAGCAGCTCTCCTCTCGTTATCACTTTTAACGTTAACCGCTTGCAGCCAAGGAATCACGGACATGAAAGACAGAACTTCATCACCTTGTGGAGACAAACCAAACTGCGTATCAACTCAAGATGATCGTGAGCAACATGCATTGGCCGCGTTTGAGTTGTCAGATTCAGCGAGCTTAGATGCGATTGAGCAGGTTGCGCTAACCTTACCGGGATCAAAAACCGCGAGTAAAACAGAAGATTATCTGCGTGTTGAATGTACTTCGCGCATCATGCGTTTTGTCGATGACTTAGAACTTAAAATCACGGATGGCAAACTGATCGTGCGTTCAGAGTCTCGTACTGGCCATTCTGATTTTGGCGTAAACCGAAAACGAGCTGAACAACTTCGTGCTAGCTTGAAAAGCGAAGGCCTAATCAAATAGATAAAAGAATACGCAGATAAATCGCTACTATTCGGATGAGAAGTGCCTCTGGGCAGTCGCTCGACACTTCTTATCCATGCTACAATTTCGCTCTACTGTTTAAATATTATTTATTAAGAGACTACACATGAAAATCGGCATCATTGGCGCAATGGAGCAAGAAGTTGCGATCCTAAAAGCAGCAATTTCAGACATTACTGAAGTTAATAAAGGCGGTTGTACCTTTTTCTCTGGTCAGCTAAATGGTGTTGACGTTGTTTTGCTTCAATCTGGCATTGGTAAAGTAGCAGCGGCTGTTGGTACTTCAATCCTACTAAGCGAATACCAACCAGATGCCGTTCTGAACACGGGCTCTGCTGGCGGTTTTGATTCAACACTGAACCTTGGCGATGTGGTTATCTCAACTGAAGTTCGACACCACGATGCAGACGTTACAGCTTTCGGTTACGAAATCGGCCAAATGGCAGGTCAACCTGCAGCGTTCAAAGCTGACGACAAACTGATGGCTGTTGCTGAACAAGCACTAGCACAAATGGAAGACAAGCATGCCGTTCGCGGTCTTATCTGTACTGGCGACGCATTTGTTTGCACAGCAGAACGCCAAGAGTTCATCCGCAAGCACTTCCCATCTGTTGTTGCTGTAGAGATGGAAGCATCGGCTATCGCTCAAGCTTGTCACCAATTCCAAGTACCATTCGTGGTTGTTCGTGCAATCTCTGATGTTGCAGACAAAGAATCACCAATGAGCTTCGAAGAGTTCCTGCCACTAGCAGCGCAAAGCTCTTCTGAAATGGTTATCAAGATGGTTGCCCTACTAAAGTAAGCGACTAGACATGCAAACACTGTTTGATCAGGTATTTGCAAATGGCGTGCTCCTTGTGATGTGGGGAGCACTGCTTTTTCATTTAATTTTACCTATCCCCCATGCCGCACACCCCACGACCTTATGGCATAAGTTTGCTGAGCTTTTAGCAAGCAAGGTTAATAACAACCACAACTATTCCCAAAGTTTAATCTCAGGCACATTAGCCTGGGGGTTAATGGTACTGCCAACTCTGGTTATTCTATTGGCACTGCAACCATTGGTTTGGCAATCTCAACTGTTTGAATTGGCACTGTTATTACTCGCGATTGATTGGCGCAATAATGAAAAGCTGGCTAACCAACTGATCAAAGTACTTGGCCGAGAAGATAAAGCGGCCGCTCGTCAGTTACTGGCTCCGATTGTCAACCGTCAAACCGAATCACTTTCGTCACTTGGCCTCGGCAAAGCCGCCACAGAAACCATAATCATGGGTTACGCTCGTAACGTAGTTTGTGTGTTGTTCTGGTACGCCATTGGTGGTGGAATCGCTGCGTTAATGTATCGCCTTGTGGTCGAGTTAGCTCGAGCGTGGTCGCCAAGTCGCAAGCAGTTTTCTCCTTTCGGCTCAACGGCAATCAAGATCGTCGCGATTCTAGAACTTATACCAATGCGCTTATTTGCCTTGATGATCGTCTTTGGTGATAAAGCAACGCACACATTTAAGATGATGCTAGTCCAAAGTCGCTCTTGGCCACTACCCGGCCCAGCCTGGTTAATCACGGCTGTTGGCAACAAGCTGGAGTTATCATTAGGTGGCCCTGCGATTTACGACAACACTAAAGCCATTCGCGCGAAATTAGGCGGAAGAATCGCACCGTCAGCTCTGCATCTATCTCAGGTTCAGAAACTACTCTTTGGTCGCATCGCTATCTGGATATTTTTACAAAGCCTAGCCTTACTATTTATTCACCAAGGGATTTAGAGTGAAACCTTCAGCACTTGTTACAAGCCTTACTATTTTGTCTTCCAGCTTATGGCTGCCTTTATCATTTGCAGAAGAAGCACCACGGACTCAAGAACAAGTACAGCCGGCTCAACGCGTGGTCAGCCTTGCTCCTCATGCCACTGAACTCGCGTACAGCGCAGGTTTAGGTAACAACCTTGTCGCCGTAAGTGAACGAAGTGATTACCCACCACAAGCCGATAAGCTTGAAAAAGTAGCAAACTATCAAGGCATCAAGGTTGAGAAGATCATCGCACTTCAGCCTGATTTGATTCTTGCGTGGCCAGCTGGAAACCCGCCCAGAGAACTCGCGAAACTAGAGCAATTTGGTTTTAATATTTACTACTCGAAAACTAAAAGCCTAGACAGCATTGCGACCAATATTGAACAACTCAGCCAATACTCCAGTGATCCGAGTATTGGCGAAAATAATGCCAAGCAATACAAAGAACAACTCAACGCATTGAGACTAAAATATAAAGATGCCGAACCCGTAGACTACTTTTATCAGCTCAGTGAGAAGCCAATCATCACTGTTGCTCAAGGACACTGGCCAAGTGAGGTGTTTGAGTTTTGTGGTGGCCACAATATTTTTGAAGACAGCGCCTCTCCCTATCCGCAAGTTGGTATTGAACAAGTTGTATTAAGAAAACCGCAAGTAATCTTCACTTCTCAGCACGCGATTGAGAATGGAACCATGTGGCAAACATGGGAAGATGAGATCCCAGCTGTCGCTCAAAATCAGATTTGGTCCCTCAATTCTGACTGGATTAATCGCCCGACAACGAGAACTTTGAAAGCGATCCAACAAGTGTGCGATTTCTTTGATAGAGCTAGGCAAAATCACTAACTATTTGCTGCGTTTTTTCGTACAATTCGCCACCGACCTGTCCCTACAATTTTAACTATAAGAGCACCAGTATCATGGACTCCATGCTGCTTTATATTATCGATTTATTTGGCACTGCCATCTTTGCCGTCTCAGGCGTATTTGTCGCTGGCCGTCTTAAGATGGATCCCTTTGGCGTCGCCGTTCTAGGCAGTGTAACCGCGATTGGCGGCGGCACAATTCGTGACATGGCATTGGGTGCAACTCCCGTGTTTTGGATCACCGATACCACCTACCTTTGGGTCATCATCATCACCTGTTTGCTGACCATGATTATTGTAAGACGCCCGAAACGTCTGGCTTGGTGGATATTGCCGGTATGTGATGCGATTGGCCTAGCGGTGTTTGTTGGCATTGGTGTAGAAAAAGCACTTATCTATCAAGATTCAGCACTAGTGGCGATCATCATGGGTGTCATCACCGGCTGCGGTGGCGGTATTATCCGCGACGTACTTGCCCGTGAAGTGCCTATGATTCTAAGAAGTGAAGTCTACGCGACCGCTTGTATCATTGGTGGTACTTTCCATACCATGGCGATCAGCATGGGGCACGATTCAGAAACTGCATTTCTGGCCGGCGTGTTCTCAACACTATTGATAAGGCTTGGCGCTATTCGTTGGCATTTATCATTGCCGACCTTCGCCATCAAATAAGCTAACGTTACAAAGTGAAAGGCTCCGTAAAGGAGCCTTTCTTAATTTGAGCTCCCCAACACAATTATTATGCTCTCGCGCTACACGTGCGAGCATAGCTAAAAATACCTAACTTGGTTCAAAGCTTTAGTTTCAAGACTAGAGAATGAATGTTGTTTGAGGTAAGTTGAAACAATCATTCCCAACTTTCATGAATATAACCCAATGCTACTCGAAGGAATCGAAACTCTACTGGTATTGAGTAAAGCAAAGACCATGAGCCGCACAGGCAGTTTGCTTTATATCAGCCAATCAGCGGTCAGCAAACGGATTGCGAATTTAGAAAAGAAGCTAGGTAAAAAGCTCATTGAACCGAGTGGCCGACAGATAAAACTCACGCCAGATGCGATAGCATTAATAGAGAGTATTGGCCCGACATTCAATGAACTTCGCGGGCTTATTTATGAACAGCAAGAGTTGGAAGATACTACTCTCATCACCCTAGACAGCACTAAGTCTCTGATAGCCGGTTATTTAGGTGAGATGATGGGCCAGTTCATCCAGCAAGATAAGTACATCACCATTACCACCAACCACACGCCGAGAATCATAGAGCGAGTGCAATCTGGTAAGGCGACCTTGGGGTTGTGTGCTGGCTTACTGCCACCGCATCATGGGTTGATGACCTTCCATCTATTTGATGAGCCGTTTTACATAGTGAGTAAGTCACCGCTAACGGAGCTTCCTCCAATGGTCATCACTAACGACATGACCAACCCTGCCAATTCTTATCAACTTTCTGTATTAGAGAAGTTTGGTATCAAACCCTTGATGGAGATGGATGCCTACACCGCAGCGGCGCAACTTGCATTGGGCGGGACTGGGCCAGCGTTAATACCGCTCTCTATCGTAAAAACACTCAATATTGAGCCTCAATATCTGTATAGCTTCACCGAATTAGCAGGCTTGATTCGGCCGATTCATATCTGTGTCAGACCAAATAGTTACCAGTCTCCACGAGTTAAAACACTGATAGAATCGATTGTTGATGCTGTTCCCAAAGCAGTTTAGACGCCATTAGCATCGACATCACGATCACAAGGGGGCGAATCCATTTCTGCCCTTTTGTCACCACCACTTTAGCGCCAAGCTGAGCGCCCATAAATCCACCGACCGCCATCACTAATCCCAACTCCCAAATAGGCAAACCAGCCAAAATAAAGAAAATTAAGGCAGCGATATTCGAGGTAAAGTTAAGTACTTTAGTACGCGCCGTAGCATCGACTAACGAGAAGTGACCAATAGCAACAAAGCAGACGGTGAAGATAGAACCTGTTCCTGGGCCAAAAAAGCCATCATAGAAACCCACGCCGCCACCAATACACAGAGCAAACATGGCCTCAGAGATCTTCTGTTTTCCTTCAGACGCTCTAGTTTGGGGTGCCAACAGGAAATAGAGAGAGATAGCGATAAGCAGCAGTGGGATAACACTGGTCAGTAGGCTCGCATCAATGTGCTGGACTAACTCAGCGCCAATTGCAGAGCCAATAAAGGTACAAAAGATAGCAAGGCGCATCTCTTTGATGCTGACGATACCGTTGCGCACGAAATACCAACTCGCGGAGAAGCTGCCAAATGAGCTTTGGAGTTTGTTGGTTGCCAGTGCCTGCGTGGGTGGAACTCCAGCCGCTAGCAATGCAGGTAGAGTCAGTAACCCACCGCCGCCAGCCATTGCATCAATAAAACCTGCTGCCGTTGCAACAACAAACAAGATAGCCAATATTTCTAGAGTGATTTCCATATACCCAACGCCTTAAAATCCTGTGTAGCGACAAGTTACCACTCACAGCAGACGAGCAATAACGAAACACAAGATTCTAACCTATTCCAAATATTCATCATTAAGCTACCGCGGAATAACAGACATAAAAAAGCCCACTCCGAAGAGTTGGGCTTTGAGCATTTATATCCGCTTATCAGCGATACACTTTAGGCGATTAAGCTTGAGAAGCTTTAACCTGAGCGTGTAGCTCTTGAACTGAAGTTACTGACGTTTTCGCGTCTGCAGTGTGCGCCATACAAGTCGCGAATGCAGCGTTTAGCGTAGTCGTGTAGTTAACTTTCTCAGCAAGTGCACCACGACGAAGAACTTTAGAATCTTCAATCGCTTGACGGCCAGCTGCAGTGTTCACGATGTACGTGTACTCGTTGTTCTTGATACGGTCAAGAATGTGAGGACGACCTTCGTGTACCTTGTTTACTAGACGTGGGTTGATGCCCGCTTCGCCAAGGATAACCGCAGTACCGTGAGTTGCGTCTAGCTGGTAACCAAGCTTAGATAGCTTAGATGCTAGGTCAACAACACGCTCTTTGTCGCCTTCGCGAACAGAAAGAAGTGCACGACCGCCTTCTGGGTAGATGTTACCACAACCCAATTCAGCTTTAGAGTATGCTTCTGCGAACGTCGCACCAACACCCATAACTTCACCAGTAGAGCGCATTTCTGGGCCTAACAGCGGGTCAACACCAGGGAACTTGTTGAATGGAAGTACAACTTCTTTCACTGAGTAGTAAGGTGGGATGATTTCTTTCGTAAAGCCTTGAGACTCTAGAGATTGACCCGCCATTACACGAGCTGCAATCTTAGCGATTGGCGCGCCAGTTGCTTTAGATACGAATGGAACCGTACGTGCTGCACGAGGGTTAACCTCGATTAGGTACACTTCATTGTTCTTAACAGCAAACTGCGTGTTCATCAGACCACGAACACCCAACTCGAACGCTAGCTTTTCAACTTGCTCGCGCATTACGTCTTGGATCTCTTGGCTTAGCGTGTATGCAGGAAGAGAACATGCTGAGTCACCTGAGTGAACACCCGCTTGTTCGATGTGTTCCATGATACCGCCGATAACAACGCGCTCACCGTCACAAATCGCATCTACGTCTACTTCAACAGCGTCGTCTAGGAAGCTATCAAGTAGTACTGGAGATTCGTTTGAAACGCTTACTGCTTCGTTGAAGTAGCGACGTAAATCTTGCTCGTCGTATACGATTTCCATCGCACGACCACCAAGTACGTAAGAAGGACGTACAACAAGTGGGAAGCCGATTTCGCGAGATTTCTCAACCGCTTGCTCCATTGTTGTTACTGTTGCGTTTTCTGGTTGAAGTAGGCCTAGACGGTCTACAGCAACTTGGAAACGCTCACGGTCTTCTGCACGGTCGATTGCGTCTGGGCTAGTACCGATGATTGGTACGCCAGCAGCTTCAAGAGCACGAGCCAGTTTAAGTGGCGTTTGACCACCGTACTGAACGATAACGCCTTTTGGCTTCTCAACACGAGCGATTGCTAGTACGTCTTCCAGAGTTACTGGTTCGAAGTACAGACGGTCAGATGTATCGTAGTCTGTAGAAACTGTCTCAGGGTTACAGTTAACCATGATAGTTTCGTAGCCATCTTCACGTAGTGCTAGTGATGCGTGTACACAACAGTAGTCAAATTCAATACCTTGGCCGATACGGTTTGGACCGCCGCCTAGAATCATGATCTTGTCTTTGTCTGTTGGGTTCGCTTCACACTCGTCATCGTAAGATGAGTACATGTAAGCTGTATCAGAAGAGAACTCAGCCGCACACGTATCTACACGCTTGTACACTGGGTGGATATCGTATTGGTCACGCAGACGACGGATTTCGCTTTCTGCTACACCTAGAATCTTAGATAGGCGCGCATCTGCAAAACCTTTACGCTTAAGCTTGTTTAGCTCGTCTTTGTTCAGACCAGCAAAGCCTTTTGCTTTCAGTTCTTGCTCTAGCTTAACGATGTCTTCGATTTGAACTAGGAACCAACGGTCGATTTGCGTTAGGTTGAATACACCATCTACCGACATACCAGCACGGAATGCGTCAGCGATGTACCAAATACGCTCTGCGCCAGCTTCTTTCAGTTCGTGACGGATAGTCGTTAGAGCATCAGGTGCATCTAGGTCTACCATTTCGTCAAAACCAGTCGCGCCAACTTCTAGGCCGCGAAGTGCTTTTTGTAGAGATTCTTGTTGGTTACGGCCGATAGCCATAACTTCACCAACAGACTTCATTTGAGTCGTTAGACGGTCGTTAGCACCTGCAAATTTCTCGAAGTTAAAACGAGGAATCTTAGTTACTACGTAGTCGATTGTTGGTTCGAATGATGCTGGAGTTGCGCCGCCAGTGATGTCATTCATTAGCTCGTCTAGCGTGAAGCCAACAGCCAGTTTCGCAGCAATCTTAGCGATTGGGAAACCTGTTGCTTTAGATGCTAGTGCAGAAGAGCGAGATACACGCGGGTTCATCTCGATGATAACCATACGGCCATCTTTCGGGTTGATACCAAACTGTACGTTTGAACCACCTGTTTCAACACCAATCTCACGCAGTACTGCTAGAGATGCGTTACGCATTAGTTGGTATTCTTTGTCTGTCAGCGTTTGAGCTGGAGCCACAGTGATTGAGTCACCTGTGTGAATACCCATTGGGTCGAAGTTTTCAATCGCACATACGATGATGCAGTTGTCGTTTTTGTCACGAACCACTTCCATCTCGTACTCTTTCCAACCGATAAGTGATTCATCGATAAGAAGTTCATTAGTTGGAGATAGATCCAAACCACGACGACAGATTTCTTCAAATTCTTCTTTGTTGTAAGCGATACCGCCACCAGTACCACCCATCGTGAACGATGGACGAATGATACAAGGGAAGCCAACCATGTCTAAAACTTTGTAAGCTTCTTCCATCGTTTTCGCTGTATCAGCAGTTGGACACTCAAGGCCAATTGCTTTCATTGCTTTATCGAAGCGTGAACGGTCTTCTGCTTTATCGATAGCGTCAGCCGTTGCACCAATCATTTCAACACCGAACTCTTCAAGAACGCCGTGCTTTTCTAGGTCTAGAGCACAGTTCAATGCAGTTTGGCCACCCATAGTAGGTAGAACTGCATCAGGCTTCTCTTTAGCGATGATGTTACGCACAACTTCCCATTGGATAGGCTCGATGTAAGTTGCATCTGCCATGTCTGGGTCAGTCATGATTGTCGCTGGGTTCGAGTTTACAAGAATAACTCGGTAACCTTCTTCGCGAAGCGCTTTACAAGCTTGAGCACCAGAGTAATCGAACTCACATGCTTGGCCGATAACGATCGGGCCAGCACCTAGAATAAGAATACTTTTAATGTCAGTACGTTTTGGCATTGTCTACTACTCCGAATTACGCTGTGTGCTGTTTGATTAGTTCAATAAAGTGGTCGAATAACGGCGCTGCGTCTTCTGGACCTGGGCTTGCTTCAGGGTGACCTTGGAAGCTGAATGCTGGTTTGTCTGTACGGTGAATACCTTGTAGAGAACCATCAAATAGTGATTTGTGCGTTGCACGTAGTGTCTCTGGAAGGGTTTCTTCGTCAGCAGCAAAGCCGTGGTTTTGCGAAGTAATCATCACAACATCACGATCTAAATCTTTAACCGGGTGGTTTGCGCCGTGGTGACCAAACTTCATCTTCACTGTCTTAGCGCCTGACGCAAGAGCAAGAATCTGGTGACCTAGACAGATACCGAAGATTGGTAAGCCTTTTTCTAGGAACACTTTTGTCGCTTCAATTGCGTAAGTACATGGTTCTGGGTCACCAGGGCCATTTGAAAGGAAAACACCGTCTGGGTTCAGAGCAAGTACTTCTTCAGCTGAAGTCTCAGCAGGAACAACCGTTAGGCGGCAGCCGCGGTCAACAAGCATTCGTAGGATGTTTCGTTTTGCACCGAAGTCATAAGCAACAACGTGGTATGGCAATTCTGAGTCTGCTTTCGCTTCAGGAAGTCCACCCGTAAGCGTCCACGAACCTTGTTTCCATTGATACGCTTCTTTTGTTGTAACTTCTTTCGCAAGGTCCATACCTTTCAGGCCAGGGAATTCTTTTGCTTTAGCAAGAGCTAGAGCTTCGTCTAGGTTTCCGTCGTTTACTGAAGAGCCAGCTACAATACAACCGTTCTGTGCGCCTTTTTCACGAAGAATACGCGTCAACTTACGAGTATCAATATCAGCGATACCAACAACGTTTTGCGACTTAAGGTAATCAGAAAGGGATTGTTCATTACGGAAGTTAGAAGCGATTAGAGGGAGATCGCGAATCACAAGGCCTTGAGCGTGGATTGAAGAAGATTCTTCGTCTTCGGAATTGGTTCCGGTATTGCCAATGTGAGGGTAAGTAAGGGTAACGATTTGTTGAGAATAGGAAGGATCAGTGAGGATTTCTTGGTACCCCGTCATCGAGGTATTAAAAACGACTTCACCAACTGCAGAACCTACAGCGCCAATGGCTTCACCGTGAAATACTGTCCCATCTTCTAGGACGAGTAGTGCTGACTTCTTCAAGACAACCTCCAGAAATAAAAATGCATTAAAATTGATTTAATTTGCAAATCTACCTTCCTGCAACACCAAAAACTGCGTGTTTATGGAAATTAGACAAATTGGCGGTATTTTAGTGATCTGCGTGATACGTGTCAACATTTAACTCAAAAGAAATTAAACATTTGTAAGGACTAATTCAATTTACCCCCTCAAAGCTCCAAAAGTTCAACTTTCATGCGCATTTAGCTCGAATATTACGATTTTCTAATTTTCACTCCTCATTTTAGCCAACCATAGAGTGATAAAAATATCAGCAACAAAACGCAATCGATAAATACCAAGAGAAAACATGACAATTTAAAGATCTAAAACAAAAAACACACTAAAGACCACATAAACAGCATAGAAATGGAGTCAAAAAGGCGATAAGAAGAAAGTAGAAGGAAGATCGGAGAAGTGAGATTACTAAGGAAAATGCACCAAATAAAGAAAGCGCCGGCAATTGCCAGCGCATAAATATCTATTTATAGGTCATTCAAACCAAGCACATCCGTCATGGTATAAAAGCCTGCTGGTTTATCATTTAACCAAACCGCGGCCTTGATTGCGCCATTAGCAAAGGTCATTCGATCAGTGGCTTTATGTGTAATTTCCACTCGTTCACCGATATCAGCAAACATAGCGGTGTGTTCACCAATAATGTCACCGGCACGAATCGTCGCGAAACCAATCTCATCTTTAGTGCGCTCGCCAGTAATACCCTCGCGTGACCATACAGCTACATCGTTCAGCTCATTGCCCATAGCACCCGCAATAGCTTCGCCCATACCAATCGCAGTACCTGACGGTGCATCGACTTTATGACGGTGATGAGCCTCAACGATCTCGACATCACAGTAATCGCCCATCACTTTAGCGGCCTTCTCTAGCAGCTTAAAGACCAGGTTCACACCAACGCTGTAGTTAGGTGCCATTACGATAGCCATCTCTTTTGAAGCAGCATCAATCACCTGCTTCTCTTCTTCAGAGAAGCCCGTTGTACCGATGATCAGTTTTTTACCGTGACGTTTACAAAGTTCAATATTCGCTAATGTGCTAACAGGGGCAGTAAAATCGACAATCACATCAAACTCTTCGATGGCTTTAGACAAATCATCGACTAAAGCAACATCAAAACGACCTTCACCGCATAACTCGCCGACATCTACGCCGACCAAAGATGACTCTGGACGCTCTGAACCAGCTCCAACACTTGCTTCTAAATTATGATGAGCGGCTTTCACCAAGTTGCGGCCCATGCGGCCCGCTGCTCCTGCAATTGCAATTCTTACCACTGCGAATATCTCCATTGTTTTGGTTACCGTTGCCACTTATCTCTTGCAGCAACGTTCAATCGATTAATCTCTTTAAACTAACAACAATCTCAAACTCAGGCTAGCAATTACGAAAACTCTTTTATTACTCGCTCTAAAATTGGCACATTTGCCTCTGGGAAGGCGTATTGATTCAATGATTCTAGGCTTACCCATTCACCTTGCTGACCTTCTTTACCATAAGGCTGCTCTTCAAAATCAGTCACGAGAATGAAATCGAACTTAAGTGACTTATCCGTGTAATCAAATTCAAGATGCTCAAACAGAGACTGCTCGGTCACCTTGATACCGACCTCTTCATCAAGCTCGCGAGTCATCGCTTGCTCAATAGTTTCGCCCTCTTCAACCTTGCCACCTGGAAATTCCCAGAAGCCACCTTTGTGCTTGTCATCTGGACGCTTAGTGATAAAGACCTGTGACTTATCTTGATTGAAGATAATACCCGCTACGATATGGATTCTTTTCATTGATGGTGTTCCTTAATAAAACGCTGAACTCACATAGTCCCTAAATACGTCATCCTCAAGAAAGAGGAACGACTGAGTTGGGGATCTAAAACTACGCGAGCCTAACTAAACAAGATTCCCTACTACGCTCACTCCTCGCTATAGGGAATGACAACTTCCTTGCGTAACAAAGTAAGCCATGAAATTTACATACAAAAAGAGCCGCCTAAGCGACTCTTTATATTCTATTTGTCAGTTTTATGAAGCTAAGTTGTAGTGTATGAGAGCAAGGCGGTGGCACGGAGCTTACGACTGTAAGTGAGTACCACCAACGCAGCTATCATGCGCTACAGCAACGATTCATTAAACTTACGCGATTTTACCGTGACACTGCTTGTACTTCTTACCGCTACCACATGGGCATGGCTCGTTACGGCCAACTTTACGCTCGTCACGCACTACCGTTTGTGGAGATGCCGCTTCAGCTTCATCGTCAGCTAGCTGGTTTTCAGCTGTTGCATGTTGCGCTTGTGCACGACGCGCCGCTTCTTCAGCTTGAGCTTGACGTTGAGCTTCCATCTTTTCAACTTCTTCTTGTTGCTGAACGCGCACTTTAGAAAGGATGGTAACAACGTCTGTTTTCAGTACATCTAGTAGGCCTTCAAACAGTTCAAACGACTCGCGCTTGTACTCTTGTTTCGGGTTCTTCTGAGCATAACCACGTAAGTGGATACCTTGACGAAGGTGATCCATCGCAGCCAAGTGCTCTTTCCAAAGGCCGTCTAGCGTTTGTAGCATCACAGATTTCTCGAAGTTACGCAGTACTTGAGCACCAACCACTTCTTCTTTCTGTTTGTACGAATCAACCGCCATAGCAAGAATACGCTCACGCAATGCTTCTTCATAAAGCTTGTCGTCTTCGTCTAACCAACCTTGAATATCAAAGTCTAGATCGAAGTCATTCTTCAGACGATCTTGCAGACCCGCGATATCCCACATATCTTCAAGAGACTGAGGTGCGATGTATTCATCAATCACTGATGCCAATACATCTTCACGGTTGTGTTCGATCATCTCGCTGATATCGTCAGAGCTCATCAGTTCATCACGAAGCTCATAAACCACTTTACGTTGGTCATTGGCTACATCATCGTACTCAAGAAGCTGCTTACGAATATCGAAGTTACGACCTTCAACTTTACGTTGTGCTTTTTCAATTGAGCGAGAAAGCATCTTAGATTCGATCGCTTCGCCTTCGTCCATACCACTTTGGATAAGACCAGCCATACGATCCGATGTGAAGATACGTAGCAGAGAATCTTCCATTGATAGGTAGAAACGAGAAGAACCCGCATCACCTTGACGACCAGAACGACCACGTAGCTGGTTGTCGATACGGCGAGATTCATGACGCTCAGTACCAATGATGTGCAGACCACCTGACTCAAGCACTTTATCGTGGATTACTCTCCAGTCAGCTTTGATCTTCTCGATCTGCTCTTTGGTTGGATTCTCTAGCTTCTCAACTTGTGCCTGCCAGCTACCACCTAATACGATATCGGTACCACGACCAGCCATGTTAGTTGCGATAGTTACCGCACTCGGCATACCAGCTTGTGCAACGATCTCTGCTTCCATTTCGTGGAATTTAGCATTTAGAACGCTGTGCTTAATTTTTGCTTTTTTCAGTGCGTTAGACAGTAGTTCAGACTTCTCGATAGAAACCGTACCAACCAATGATGGCTGACCAGCAGCTACACGGTCTTTGATGTCTTCAATGATCGCATTGAACTTGTCTTCTTCGGTACGATAAACCACATCTGGCATATCGTTACGAACCATAGGCTTGTTGGTTGGGATAACCACTGTTTCTAGGCCGTAGATAGACTGAAATTCGAAAGCTTCTGTATCGGCTGTACCTGTCATACCTGACAGTTTTTCGTATAGACGGAAGAAGTTCTGGAATGTAATCGATGCTAGCGTCTGGTTTTCATTCTGAATCTTCACACCTTCTTTAGCTTCAACAGCTTGGTGTAAACCTTCAGACCAACGACGACCTGGCATAGTACGACCAGTATGTTCATCAACGATAACCACTTCGCCTTCTTCAGTAACGATGTAGTCGACGTCTTTCTCAAACAGTACGTGTGCACGCAGCGCTGCATTAACATGGTGCAATAGGCTGATATTAGTTGGAGAGTAAAGCGTATCACCCTCTTCCATCAGGCCGTTTTTGACCATTAGCTCTTCTACAAATTCTTGACCGTTTTCAGTCAGGTGAACCTGTTTCGATTTCTCGTCCATGGTGTAGTGACCTTCACCACGGTACTCTTCAGAATCTTCTTTATCTTGGCGCTCAAGGTTAGGGATCAACGTGTTAATACGCGTGTAAAGATCTGAACTATCTTCAGCTGGGCCAGAGATAATAAGTGGAGTACGAGCTTCATCGATTAAGATTGAGTCAACCTCATCGACAACAGCAAAGAAGCGCTCACGTTGAACACGATCTTCAGCACGGAAAGCCATGTTGTCACGTAGGTAATCGAAGCCAAACTCGTTGTTTGTTCCGTATAGGATATCCGCTTGGTACGCTTCTTTCTTCTCTGGTGGAGCCATGTTTGGCACGTTTACGCCAACAGTCATACCAAGGAATTCAAATAATGGGCGGTTTGTTTCCGCATCACGCTTCGCTAGGTAGTCGTTCACCGTTACTACGTGAACACCTTTGCTAGGTAGGGCGTTAAGATAAGCTGGTAGGGTTGCTGTAAGAGTCTTACCTTCACCAGTACGCATTTCTGCAATTTGGCCAGCATTTAGAACCATGCCACCAATCATTTGCACGTCAAAGTGACGCATGCCGTAAACACGCTTAGACGCTTCACGTACCGTAGCAAATGCTTCAGGTAGAAGTTGGTCTAGCGATTCACCTTTATCTAAGCGCTCACGAAACTCAACCGTTTTTGCTTTTAGCTCTTCGTCTGAAAGAGCTTCAAACGTTGGTTCGTAGTTATTAATTTCTTTTACAATTTTTCTAAGGCGGCGCAGTGTTCTGTCATTGCGACTGCCAATTACCTTTGTCAGCAGCTTAGTAATCATGTGCTTGGAATCTCTTCGTTCTCAGATCGTCCGCGATCTATTTTAAATGCCGTCAGTGTCTCTACTAGCTATGAACTAGTCTTCAGTTACTAACCAAGGATACTGAGATAAATCTAGTATCTTTGATATTGTACTTGAGAGTAGAGTTTTCAAGGCTTGAGTTAAAATTAATGCCCTTTAGTGTAAGTAATTTTCACACCAACAACCATTTATAACCCCATTTGTTTGATGTGCTTGGAACTTTTCTTTCTAATTGCTGATGGATTAGCCAGACTGCAGCTCATTGGGAGACAACTTTCGGATGTTGACGACACTGTATCTGGAAAATAGATACAAAAAAACCAGGTCAATGACCTGGTTTTCGAAATCTTATATTGCTGTAAACAACAATTACGCTAGAACCATTCCTGGCTCAGCAAATGCAACAGGAGAGCCTACTTCTTCTTCGAATGTTGCCCATTCCCAAGCTTCTGCGTCAGCAAGTACTGCACGTAGTAGTTGGTTGTTTAGGCCATGACCTGATTTGTATGCACGGAACTCACCAATAATAGCGTGTCCACACATGTAAAGGTCACCAATCGCGTCTAGTACTTTATGAGTTACGAACTCATTGTCAAAACGTAGACCTTCTTCATTAAGAATTCGGTACTCGTCAAGTACGATAGCATTATCAAAGCTACCACCAAGTACTAGATTTTGGGATTGTAGATACTCAATATCACGCATGAAACCGAAAGTACGAGCGCGAGAAATTTCTTTCACAAAACCTTGTGAAGAGAAATCAAACAACAAACGTTGCTCATCAGATTCAATCGCGGGATGGTTAAAGTCGATCTCAAAGTCCATACGGAAGCCGTTAAATGGAACAAATTCTGCCCACTTATCGCCATCTTCAAAACGGATAGGCTTTTTGATACGAATAAAACGCTTCGCTGCATTCAGTGTTTCTACACCCGCTTGCTGTAGCAAGTATACGAATGGGCTTGCGCTACCATCCATAATTGGGATCTCAGGTGCATCTACTTCAACAATAATGTTGTCGATGCCCATACCCGCTAAAGCTGCGTTAAGGTGTTCCACTGTAGAGATACGTACGCCTTCGTCATTAACAAGAGCTGTACATAGCATAGTGTCACGAACTGACGCTGGATCAGCTGGGAAATCTACAGGTGGATTTACATCTGTACGACGATAAACAATACCTGTATTTGCAGCTGCCGGGCGAAGAGTAAGTGTGACTTTACGACCAGAGTGGAGACCCACACCAGTTGTTTTCACAATTTCTTTCAGAGTACGTTGTCTGATCATCTGCTTGCCTCGTTATCAGTGCTACAAATCACGGTCAGTATTTACCGACCGCGAATTTTACCATTAATTCGACGATAGTCAAATTTTGGGTATTTGTTAATCAGCCTGACGTCGTAAGAATGCTGGAATATCTAAGTATCCACTCTCTTTCTCAGCCTTAGGTGCTGCACTTTGGCTAGCGCCTGTACCTGAAGAAACAGGTGACGTTGTTGGTTGCGGCTTAACTTGAGGTTTAACCTCAGTTTTTTCTTGCAATGGTTGTGCCACTTTCTCTTCCACTTTTGGTGCAGTTTGAGCCGCTACCTGTGGTTGAGGAGTTGGTGCAACCTTAGCTTTACCACCAGCAACTAATGTAATGTCTGGTTTTTTCTCTGTGCCGATACCTGTTGCAACAACAGTTACGCGGATTTCATCTGTCATATCAGGGTCTAGAGAAGTACCAATCACAACTGTTGCATTATCAGATGCGAATGCCTTAACTGTATTACCTACTGTTTCGAACTCATCTAGACGCATATCTAGGCCTGCAGTGATGTTCACAAGAACGCCACGCGCGCCAGCTAGGTCGATGTCTTCTAGTAGTGGGCTAGAAATTGCTGTTTCAGCAGCTTCTTCAGCACGGTCTTCACCTTTTGCGATACCGCTACCCATCATTGCATGACCCATCTCAGACATTACGGTGCGAACATCCGCGAAATCGACGTTAATCATACCAGGGCGAGTAATTAGCTCAGCGATACCTTGTACAGCGTTTTTAAGTACATCATTTGCACTTGCGAAAGCTTCTAGCAGAGTTACGCCGCGGCCAAGTACTTTAAGTAGCTTTTCATTTGGAATCGTAATTAATGAATCCACATGTTTAGAAAGCTCTTCAATACCTTGCTCAGCAAACGCTAAACGCTTTTTGCCTTCAAAGCTAAATGGCTTAGTTACAACAGCAACCGTCAGCACACCCAACTCTTTCGCAACTTCAGCAATAACTGGAGCAGCACCTGTACCAGTCCCACCGCCCATACCAGCTGCGATAAATACCATATCGGCGCCAGTTAGAACTTCTTTAATTCTTTCTCGATCTTCGAGAGCTGCATCACGGCCTACTTGTGGGTTTGCACCAGCGCCCAAACCTTTAGTGATATCACCACCAATTTGGATCACGCTGCTCACGCTTGTTTTACGAAGTGCTTGTGCATCAGTGTTAACACTGATGAATTCTACGCCTTCGATTGATTCACGTACCATGTGCTCAACAGCGTTACCGCCACCGCCACCAACTCCAACGACTTTAATTACTGCATCGTCAGACATTTCCATCATCGGTTCAAACATGTGTTATCTCCGTTTTTTCCTGCAACTCAGGTTAAAACTCTTTTTGTATCCAATTACGCAATTTGCCAAATAAACCAGACATAGAAGGTGCTGAACGCTTAGGTTCGCTGTAATCACCTTCATCACTGATCTGACAATCTCTTGCGTAATGAAGTAAACCAACCGCCGTAGAATGATACGGCTCTTTAACATAGTCAGTTAAGCCACTAACTTCTAACGGCTTACCAACTCGAACTTGATTGCGGAAAACACGTTCCGCACACTCTACCAATCCGTCAATTTGTGCCGCTCCACCAGTGAGAACGACGCCAGCTGCAAGGTGGTGTTTAATACCTTCATCTCGTAGCTGTAATTGAACCGTATCAATAGTTTGGTTAACGAGACCCATAAGTTCAGTGTAACGTGGTTCAATCACTTCCGACAAAGTTTGTCGTTGCAAACTTCTCGATGGGCGACCACCAACACTTGGGACGTTAACAGAGTCATCCTTGCTTACGAGTTCACTCAGAGCGCAACCATGGTTTACTTTTATCTCTTCAGCATCGCTCACTGGCGTGCCGAAAGCGAAGGCAATATCACTGGTTACTGCATTTCCTGCGTAGGAAAAGACTTCTGTGTGTCGAAGTGCGCCGCCAGTCCAAATGGAAATATCCATTGTACCCGCACCGATATCGACAACACATACTCCAAGCTCTCTCTCGTCTTCAGTAATTACCGCATTGCTTGAGGCAAGTCCTGAAAACACGATTTGTTCTACTGTGAGACCACATCGTTCAACAGCTTTAATAATGTTTCTCGCCATGTCGCTATGGCAAGAAATTAGGTGAACACTGACTTCCATTCGAACACCAGATAAGCCAAGTGGGTTCTTAATCCCTTCTTGATAATCAATGGTAAATTCTTGTGGGATCACGTGCAGAATTCTCTGCTCATCACCTATTTTAATTGATTTCGCGGTATGGATCGCTCGATCCATATCGTCTTGAGACACCTCTTCATCAGAGATAGTGCCCATGCCTTTTTCAATTCGGCTTGCGATATGTTTACCCGATAGCGAGATAAATACATTGCTGATTTGGCATTCCGCCATCAACTCTGCTTGATCAATAGCTCGCTGAACCGACTTAACTACCGACTCTAGGTCGTTTACACCACCTTTATCCATACCTCTGGATGGGCTTTGCCCAGAACCAATGATATTGATTTGACCATCAGGCAATATTTCACCAACCAGAGCTGATATGGTCGCAGTGCCTATATCAAGACCAACGATTATGTTGTCATCTGCGGTCTTAGTCATCTGTGCTCTCTTCTAACTCTTGCTCTGGAAACCAGCCTACAGCGGCTCCCGTATCATACCTGAGGTCGATGTAGCTCACTTGATTCGCTTTACTACCAAGTTCGTTGTAAAGCGAAATGAAGCGTTCAACACGCTCATCTAAAGAATCTTTACCTAGTTCTAAACGGATACCGTTATCTAGGATTATTTGCCAAGCGCGACGCTCATTGAGAACGAGAGAGGTAACGGTTAACCCTAGACTGTTAATCAAAGGGGTTATCTGTCGCCACTTTTCTATCACTTCTTGGCTGGTGCCGTCTGGGCCGTAAAGCTTAACTCTATCGCCCTTCAACAGGCCGATATCACCATTAAACACCTGACCATCGTCATTCAGCAGCATGTTACCGTTCCAGATTGCTGCCGCATGGTACTCAGTCAAAAATACTTTTATTGTGTCTGGCCACTGCTTACGAATGGAGACCACTGAAACCCAAGGTAACGCTTCTAAACTGTCTTGCAACACACCGATGTCTTGCGACATGAAGGTTCCAATGTGCTCTAGCTCGCTAAAGGCATGTTGAACATCACCAGCGGTTACGTAAGTTAAGTCGCCTTGAAGTACTATTTTGGAGAGAGGCAATCGCTGATCGTCCCACATCCAAGTTAGTGTGGTATAGAAAAGAAACCCAATGAATAGCAATACCATGACAAAAAAAGACCCGCCTAAGGCGTGTTTCTTGAGCGACGGTAAACTGAATAGGTGGCGGTTTTCGCTAAAAGTACTTTCTACCAAAGCCCGCATTCCCTGTCGTTGGTTCGCAATTCTATTCCCTATCTTCGTAATAGAGGTAAAAGCACTTACTTTAACCTATGAATTATACTGAGCAAAATCAAACTATCAAACGTTGATAATAAGATTTTTGGTCAATTTTAGGTCAATCGCAAGAAGTGAGCGATTGACCACAGTCTGTAGACAGTATTCTGTTACGCGTTCTGCATTTTATTAATGTCTAACTGTAACGATTCCAACTGCTTCGCTACTCGACCAACATCGCCTGCACCCTGCGTTAAAACAAGGTCACCGCCTTGAATTACGTTGGCTAAAGCCGATGGCAGTGCGTTGATATCGGCAACAAAGATTGGGTCTATCTTACCACGCCCACGAATAGTTCGACTTAATGAACGTCCGTCAGCCCCTGCAATCGGTTTCTCACCTGCAGAATAAACATCTAACAGAATTAGGACATCAACCTGCTCAAGAACGTTCGCGAAATCATCATACAGATCGCGAGTACGGCTATAACGGTGCGGTTGGAAGATCATAACAAGACGTTTATCAGTCCAGCCACTACGAGCAGCTTGAATCGTCACATCAACTTCGGTTGGGTGATGACCGTAATCATCGACCAGCATTGCAACGCCTTTACCTGTTTCATACTCACCTAGGTGATCGAAACGGCGACCCGTGCCTTCCGTTCCCGCCATCGCTTTGAGAATCGCTTCATCGCTGATGTCATCTTCTGTTGCAACAGCAATCGCCGCGGATGCATTCAATGCATTGTGACGACCTGGAATGTTTAACGTGATATCAAGGTTAGCTTTACCTTCACGTACCACTGTGAATTTGCCTTGCTGGCCTTCTTGTACGTAGTTCTCAATACGAATATCCGCATCTTCAGAGAAACCGTAAGTAATCACCTGGCGACTTACCTGAGGAATAAGCTCACGCACTACTGGATCATCAACACACATCACAGCCTGACCGTAGAATGGTAGGTTGTGTAAAAAATCAATAAACGTCTGCTTTAGCGTTTCAAAATCGCCGCCGTAGGTATCCATATGATCCGCTTCAATGTTAGTTACGATACTAACCATAGGTTGCAGATGTAAAAATGAAGCATCACTCTCATCGGCTTCAGCGATAAGAATACGGCTTGAACCTAAACGTGCGTTAGTACCAGCACTTTTAACCAAACCACCGTTTACGAAGGTTGGATCTAGGCCGGCTTCCGAGTAAATCTGTGTCACTAGCGCAGTCGTGGTTGTTTTACCGTGCGTACCTGCCACAGCAATACCGTGACGAAAACGCATCAGCTCAGCCAGCATTTCTGCACGACGAACGATCGGTGTGCGCGCTTCACGAGCTGCAATAATTTCTGGGTTTTCTTCGTTGATAGCGGTTGAAACAACCACCACACTTGCGTCGGCAACGTTACTCGCTTGGTGACCGATATAAACGGTCGCACCCTTGCTAACTAAACGATCAGTCACTGGGTTTTGAGCAATATCAGAACCCGTGATCTGGTAGCCTTCATTTAGCAAGACTTCAGCAATCCCGCTCATTCCGGCACCACCAATACCAATGAAGTGGATAGATTTAACACGGCGCATCTCTGGCACCATTGCACGGATTTGCGCTAAGTCTTGGGTATGTTCAATCGTCATCAATTCAATCTCATTATTTTGCTAAAGCTTTAATCGCTTCAGCGACGGTCACATCAGCATCAAGCTTGGCGGCTTGACGAGCTTTTGTTGCCATCATTTTTAATTCATTTCTATCAAGCTGCGCGATAGTGTTCGCTAGCTTATCAGCCGTTAGTTGAGGCTGTTCAATCATTAACGCTGCGCCACATTCAACTAAATGGTCGGCATTCAACGCTTGTTGTCTGTCTTTGTGCATAAACGGAACGAAGATAGAACCGACACCTGCCGCAGACACTTCTGATACGGTTAATGCACCTGAGCGACACACTAATAGATCTGCCCACTCATAAGCTTGCGCCACATCATCAATAAATTCAGTCACTTGAACATTACCAACAGAATGTGATTTGTATTGCTCAATAACTTGTTGTTGATTGTTCTTACCCGCTTGGTGCATCACAGTGAAGCCTTCACCAAGCTGCGCCATCGTTACTGGCAAGGTATCGTTTAGGATTTTTGCGCCCTGACTGCCGCCCATAACCAAGATGCGGATGTCACCATCACGCTCAGCCATGCGTTGCTCGGGTTCAGCTAAGGCAACCACATCTTCGCGTACTGGGTTACCCACCACTTCTGCAGTAGGAAACGCACCAGGGAAAGCTTGGAAAACCTTTTTAGCAATCTTAGACAGCCATTGGTTGGTTAAACCTGCCACTGCATTTTGTTCATGGAGAACCACTGGAATGCCAGACAACCATGCCGCGATACCACCCGGGCCACTCACGTAGCCACCCATACCAAGTACCACATCAGGCTGCCATGCTTTGATGTGTTGCCTTGCTTGAAGTATGGCATTAATAATCTGGAACGGCGCTTTAATTAACTTGCTAATGCCTTGACCACGCAGGCCTTTCACTTTGATGAAGTCGATTTCAATGCCATGCTTTGGCACTAAATCCGCTTCCATTCTGTCTGCTGTGCCTAACCAGCGAATTTCCCAACCTTGTTGCTGAAGCTTTTTCGCTACTGCTAACCCTGGGAAAACGTGACCGCCAGTACCACCAGCCATCACTAAAAGTTTTTTGTTTTGTTTCATCACGTTAGATTCTTATTCTACTAATTCGTTTTGACTATCAGCTTGTTCTTTTTGTTGCATTCGGCATTCGTGGTCAATGCGCAGCAGCATTGATACCGCCACAGACATAACAATTAAACTCGAACCACCATAACTGATTAGCGGTAGGGTTAGACCTTTGGTCGGAACGATGCCAGATGCAGCACCTACGTTAACAAGCGTCTGAAACGCAAACCAAATACCAATACCAAAAGCCAGATAGCCGCTGAACACTTGATCGTGTTCAAAGGCTTTTTTACCTATCAGAATGGCTTTTAACACCAAGCTGAAGATCAACATTAATACTAAGGTAACACCGACAAAGCCAAGCTCTTCAGCCAACACAGCAAATACAAAATCGGTATGCGCTTCTGGTAAGTATTCGAGTTTTTGAATCGAGTTACCAAGCCCTTGCCCCATCCAATCACCACGGCCAAACGCCATCAATGACTGAGTTAACTGGTAACCACTGCCGAACGGGTCGTTCCAAGGTTCCCAGAATGAGGTAACACGTCGAACACGATAAGGTTCTATAACAATCAAACCGACGACCGCGGCAATACCTGCCACCATCAAGGCGATAAACTGTGAAAGCTTGGCACCAGCAATGAATAGCATGCCGAACAGGGTCACCAGCATTACAACTACTGTACCTAAATCGGGCTGGCCTAGCAGCAGCACGGCAAAAGCGCCGAATACCATGATCGGTTTACCAAAACCACCGAAGAAGGTTTTTCTCACTTCATCTTGCTTCCGAACCAAGTAGCCCGCCATAAAGATAAACAGCGATAACTTGGCGACTTCAGCGGGTTGTAAGTTAAATAGCCCTAATGGGATCCAACGCGATGCGCCGTTAACCGACTTACCTACGGCTAATACCACAATCAGCAAGAAGAAGGACAAGCCCAGTAGATACATACTGTATTGAAACCAGCGTTGCATCGGGATTTGCAATATGACGCTAGAGACACCTAACGCCAATACAAGGAAGATGGCATGACGGAACATAAAGTGAAACGGCTGATCGGTTAAACGAGCACTGATGGGGAACGAAGCAGACGTCACCATCACCAAACCTGTCAGCATTAGCCCAAGAGCAATCCACACCAATTGACGATCGTAAAGCGCCTCGGGAGTAGCACGGTTTAGCCACTGCCAGATGGATTGATTAATCTCTTTGACTCTTTGCACTGAATGTTAGTCCTTCAACACGTTAAGCATACTCATGAGCAAGCTCAGTGAACGCATCACCTCTTGCCATGAAATTATTAAATTGATCGAAGCTTGCGCACGCCGGAGACAGCATCACCATATCTCCAGCCACCAGCTGTGGCGAGATAGATTCGATTATCTGCTGCATGGTATCGAACTTTTGTGCCGATGGGTGCAGAGGCATGAATTGATCTGCATCTTCACCGAAACAACACAGCTGAACACGCTCAAGTTGCGCCAATACTGGTTCAAGCTCACTAAAGTCAGCACCTTTACCAACGCCGCCAACCAAAAGATATAACGTACCTTGATACTCCAACCCAGACAGGGCTGCCAATGTGCTGGCTACATTCGTTGCTTTGGAGTCATTAACCCATTTGATTTCGCGCTTGTCAGCCACGACTTGGCAACGATGCGTCAAACCGTTATAGGCCTTCAAAGCATCAAGACTTTTGCTGTAGTCGATACCAACTTGCTTCAATAGTGCAAGTGAGACTAACGCATTCGCCACATTGTGACGTCCAACCAATGTTAAATCTTGGGTAGCAAGGACAGGTTTACCGTGATCGACCAACCACTCAGTACTATCAATCGTTGATACACCAAACTCTTGGTTATCTAGGCCAAAAGTCAACAATGGCATTGTCTGGTCAGGGTAAGTCTCTTTGTCTTCACGATTAACAGTCGCACACTGCGCGTTATTAAAGATTCTTAACTTGGCCTCACGGTAATCAGCCATGCCTTGATAGCGATCCATATGATCTTCAGACAGATTTAAGAATGCCGCAGCGGCAAGTTTTAAATTCGATGTAGTTTCTAACTGAAAACTTGAAAGTTCAAGGACATATAAATCCGCATCAAGTTCTAGAAGGTCTAGGGCAGGAATGCCAATATTGCCGCCAACGCCAACATTAAGCCCAGCAGCCTTAGCAAGCACACCAGTCAGATCAGTCACGGTACTCTTACCGTTTGAACCAGTAATCGCCACAACAGGCTTATCTACAGCCCAACCAAACAGCTCGATGTCGCCAACGACAGGCGTACCCGCTTGAAGCACATCTTGAATTTCAGGTGTCGCTAAAGCAATGCCTGGGTTAGCAACCACCAGATCAGCCTCAGCTAGCCATTGGCTATTCCAGCTTCCAGAATGCAGCTCAACCGACTCAGGCAAAGATTCCTTTCCTGGTGGTAGCTCTCGCGTATCAATTACCTTTACGCAAGTATGGGGCTGATATTTTACGAGATGTTTAACGACAGAGAGCCCGGTAATACCGAGCCCCACAACCACTACATTTTGAATATTTTGCCAACGTTCCATTTAAACAAGATGCTCTTAATAGTTTTAAAGAGCCCCTATTCAGAGGCTCATACAGGATTAACGAACTTTCAGTGTCGCTAGGCCAACCAGTACTAATACCATTGAGATTATCCAAAAACGCACGATAACACGCGGCTCTGGCCAACCTTTAAGTTCATAGTGGTGGTGAATCGGTGCCATGCGGAAAATACGCTGACCACGCAATTTGTAAGAGCCCACCTGCAGAATCACTGACAGAGTCTCCATTACAAACACACCACCCATGATCACTAGTACCAACTCTTGACGAACGAGTACCGCAATCACACCTAACGCACCACCCAGTGCTAGAGAGCCAACATCGCCCATGAATACTTGTGCTGGGTAAGTGTTAAACCATAGGAAGCCAAGGCCTGCACCAACGATAGCAGTACATACCACCACCAGTTCAGAGGTGTATGGGATGTATGGAATGTGTAGGTATGCTGCAAAGTTAACGTTACCTGTCGCCCAAGCGATAACAGCAAAACCCGCAGCAACCATAACCGTTGGCATAATCGCCAAGCCATCTAGGCCATCAGTTAGGTTAACCGCGTTACTGGTACCCACAATAACAAAGTAAGTTAGAACAATGTACAGTAAACCAAGTTGTGGCATCACATCTTTAAAGAAAGGCACCACTAATTGTGTCGCAGCAGTGTCTTGCCCATGAGCATACAGAGCAAACGCCACAACCAATGCAATAGCCGATTGCCAGAAGTACTTCCAACGCGCAATCAAGCCATCAGTGTTCTTACGAACCACTTTACGATAATCATCAACAAAACCAACTGCACCGTAACCGCCTAGCACGACAAGTACGGCCCAAACGTAAGGGTTTGATAAGTCAGCCCAAAGTAAGACCGTAATGATGATCGCAGCAAGGATCATCACACCACCCATGGTTGGTGTACCACGCTTACTGAAGTGAGACTCTGGGCCGTCATTACGAACAACTTGGCCAATTTGCAGCATTTGCAGACGCTCAATTAAACGAGGTCCCATCCACAGCGACAGACATAAAGCCGTCAAAATGCTCGCGATTGCACGAAACGATAAGTATTCGAACAAACGGAAAAAAGAAAAGTGTGGCTGTAGTAGCTCTGCAAGCCAAATTATCATGAAAAGTTCTCCTTTAAAGCAGCGGCTATTTTACTCATTCCTGCACTATTGGCGCCTTTTACCAACAAGGTATGTGGCGCGTTTTCTGGCAAGCTCAAGTGCTGCTCTATGTGCGCGATCATCGCTTCATGCGTTGCAAAGTGAGTGCCGTTACACACTTCACTAATCACCTTGGTATCATCACCGTAAGTGAGTACATGCTCAAAAGCGAATGGGGCAGCATATTCACCGACTTGACGGTGAAGTGCAAGGCTTTCATCGCCTAATTCAGCCATATTGCCTAAAATCAACCAACGCTGACCTTTGAAGCTCGACAACAATTTAGCTGCAGCCTTCATTGCCGGTACGCTGGCGTTGTAACTGTCATCTATCAGCTTGATATTCTGACTTAATTGTTGAACCTCAACTCGGCCTTTAACTGAGATGAGATTCGCTAAACCGCTTTTAATTTCTGCAAGCGTGGCACCGAATTGAATGCTCAGTGCTGCTGCGGCTAATGCGTTGGCTACATTGTGCTGACCAATAATGCCAAGTTCGACATCGATAGCACCTTGCGGGGTCTGCATATCAAAGCAAGCTTCACCCTGCTCGTTGATGCGAATATTCGTCGAAAAGTAATCCGCCGTGTCATCACTTTCAGAAAAGGTCAGTACGTTTTTGTCTGCAAGCACATCTTTCCAGAAGTCACCACCATTGCTCTCTAGGTTAACAATAGCAGTATCACCAGCAGCAAGCCCCTGAAAAATTTCGCCTTTCGCTTGTTTAACACCATCAATTGAGCCAAAGCCCTCTAGATGCGCGGCAGCAACGTTATTCACTAAGGCCACCTGTGGTTTCACAAGCTGCGTGGTATAGGCAATTTCACCAATGTGGTTCGCGCCCAGTTCTATCACGGCATAGTCGTCATTGGGTTCACTGCGCAGCAAGGTTAGTGGTACTCCAATATCATTATTGAAGTTACCCGCTGTAAACAGCACTTTGCCACGTTGTTGTAGAATACTCGCGACCATCTCTTTGACGGTCGTTTTGCCACAGCTTCCTGTTATCGCCATGGTTGGCACGTTACATTGTTTGTGGATCCAAGCACTTAGCTGACCTAAAGCAAGTTTAGTGTCTTCAACAACAACTTGAGTAATATTTAGGTCAAGTTTTCGTTGAACTAATAACGCACTCGCATTGGCCTCAACAGCCTGACCACAAAAATCATGCGCATCAAAACGTTCACCTACAAGAGCAACAAACAGTGCACCTTCTTCAACGGTGCGAGTATCGGTAGAAACCGCATTGATCAAACTATTGCTCGATTTGCCAGCCTCTATCAGCTGACCACTGACCACGGAGCAGATCTGCTCGAGTGATACATCAATCATTATGAAATACCTAAAAGTTGTAGTGCTGACTCTCGATCCGAATAGTGGATCGTTTTGTCTTTTAATACTTGGTAATCCTCATGGCCTTTACCAGCCAGAAGAATAATGTCGTTATTACCCGCCTGCTCTAGAGCAAACTTAACCGCCTGAAAGCGATCGTGTTCAACAAAGGCGACTTCAGGCTCACTTAAACCTGCCAGCATGTCTTTAACAATCAATGCCGGGTCTTCACTGCGAGGGTTGTCATCTGAAATAATAATGTTATCGGCGAACTGCTCTGCGGTAACCGCCATCATAGGGCGCTTGCCTGTATCTCGATCACCACCGCAGCCAAAGATTGCCCATAGCTTTCCAGAGCAATGTACACGTAGTGCTGCCAATGCTTTCTCTAAAGCGTCTGGCGTATGCGCGTAATCGACAACCACTTTTGCTTTGTTCGGCACTTGGAACAGTTCCATACGACCAATCACAGGTTGCAACTGAGGCGCAGTGTCGACCAAGATTTGCTTATCGATACCTAATGACAGCAAGGTCGCAAAGGCAACCAGTACATTTGATGCGTTGAACTGGCCAATTAAAGGAACAGACAGTTGTCCCTGCCCCCAGCTACCATCAAAAGCGAGTTTGATACCCGTCTCTGCATAAGCAACATCAGATGCCCATACCGACTGTTGGTAGCCAGTTAACGGAAGCAATGACACAGCTACTGCATTGGACAGATCAGCCATCCAAGCTTTACCGACTTCATCATCAACATTAATCACAGCGTGCTTACACTTATGCTGAGTAAACAAGCTCTTCTTAGCCAGAGCGTACTCTTGCATCGTGCCGTGGTAATCCAAGTGGTCACGGCTCAGGTTAGTAAATACGCCAACCTCAAAATCCAAAGCTTTTACTCGGCCTTGAACCAAACCATGAGAAGAGATTTCCATCGCTGTGTAAGCCGCGTTTTCTTCCGCTAACTCACTCAGTGTGCGTTGTATTTCAATCGCACTGCCGGTGGTATTCGCCGCGGTTTTAAGGTTGTCTAGAAAACCGTTACCCGTGGTGCCCATTACCGCAGAGCGTTGGCCGACTAAATCTAGCCACTGAGCAATCAATTGGGTGATAGTGGTTTTGCCATTGGTGCCGGTAACACCAATCAGCTTAGTCGCCTGAGACGAGTAAACACGACCGGCCAACTCAGATAACACCAAGTTAAGGTCTTTAATGTAAACAACCGGAACAGCATCCAACCACTCAATCAGACCATGGGCCTTTTCAGCATCAGCTTGTGCGATAACGGCATTGGCTCCCTGTGAGACCGCTTTGTCAATGAAACGACGGCCATCAACAGCATGCCCAACTACAGCAACAAAAATATCGCCGTCTTTGATGGCACGACTATCCAACTCCAACTGTTCAACGGCAATCGCATCCAGCTCAGGTGAACTAAAGTCACCCCAAGGAGAAAGTAAAGATGACAGCGTGAGGCTATTACTCATATTGAATCCTGATTGGCTCTATTCTTGAAACTTGTTTTCATCAGCAGGGACATTCAGAATTTGCAGTGCGCCCTTCATGATTTCAGAAAAAACAGGGGCTGCGACCGAGCCACCATAGTAGAGGTCACCTTGAGGTTCATTGATCATCACAACCAAAGAGACTCTTGGGTCACTCACTGGAGCAACACCTGCGGTATAGGCGAAGTACTCGTCTCCATAACCACCGGAAATCGCTTTTCTAGATGTACCTGTTTTTGCTGCTACTCGGTAACCCGGCACGGCAGCTCTTGTCGCTGTACCGCCCTTTTGGGTTACGCCTTCTAGCATGTTCAAAACCAACTCAGCATTTTCGCGCTTGATGCTCTGTTTTGAGAAATCTTGGTCGTTGCTTTTAACGATATGGATAGGTTCGTAAACACCGTGATTCGCTAACGTCGCATAGGCATGAGCCAATTGCAGCGGAGTAATCGCTAGACCATAACCAAAGGATAAGGTAGCGATTTCAAACTTAGACCAGCGTCGACGGTTCGGGAAAATACCCGCGGTCTCACCGACTAGATTCAGCCCAGACATCTCGCCAAGACCAACAGAACTGTACATGCCCAGTAGCGCTTCAAGTGGCATATCCAGTGCTAACTTCGCCACACCGATGTTACTCGACTTCTTAAGGATTAACGCCAAGTCTGCCTTACCAACTTTGGAAGTATCACGTACACGGCTACCACCGATTTGCATGATGCCGTTACCCGTATCAATTACAGTATCAGCATCCGCGGTACCATTTTCGAGAGCGGCAAGAACAACAAACGGCTTAACCGTCGAACCTGGCTCAAAAGCATCGGTGATCACGCGGTTACGCATCTTAAAGCTTTGTAAATCAGCACGATTGTTTGGGTTGTAAGACGGTGCGTTAACCATGGCCAAAACCGCACCCGTTTTTACGTCTAATAAGATGGCAGATCCAGACGTCGCCTTGTGATCGGCTACCGCCTGTTTAATCGCTCGATAAGCGATGGCTTGTAAGCGCTGATCGATGGTCAATTCGAGTGGTTTACCTTCTTCACGCTCTTCTAGTGCAATGTTTTCAACTACTCGCCCGTAACGGTCTTTACGGATTGTACGTTTACCTGCTTCACCCGTGAGCCACTTATCGTAGCTGCGCTCGACACCTTCTAGGCCGTGTCCATCAATTCCGGTCACACCAATAAGATGCGCGCTGACTTCACCGGCTGGGTAATAACGACGTGATTCTGCTTTAAGACCAATACCCACCAGCTTTAAGTCGCGGATGTATTTCGCCATTGCTGGGCTAACTTGTCTTTGTAGGTAGATAAAACGACGAGATTTGTCGCTGGAGATCTTGTTGATCATCGATTGTCGATCTAAGCCAAGTACATCAGCTAGCGCATACCAACGATCAATTTGGGCCATGCCATTTTTATCGAAGATGGTTTTCGGGTCAGCCCATACCGCCTCAACAGGCACACTGACGGCAAGTGGTTCGCCATTGCGGTCTGAAATAATACCGCGGGCAGAAGGAATAGCCTTAACACGTACAGAACGAAGGTCGCCCTGACGAATTAAGTTATCTGGTTCAATGACTTGGATGTAAGCCACACGACCTACTAGTACAGAAAAGGCAACCAACACAAAAGCAATAACGACGTTGAAACGCCATTTAATCAGAATTGGATCCGAGTCCTTTTCGCTCTTCACTCGCTCTTTCGTTGGTTTCTTAACGGCTTTCGCGGGGGCTTTTTCCTTTTTTCCGGTCATTTCAGTGTGATCACAACTTCTTTGTCGGAGTCTGGACGTTTCATGTCTAGCTCTCGTTTTGCCGATGCTTGAACGCGGCTATGTTCAGCCAGAGCCGTCTCTTCAAGCATTAAATTTCGCCATTCATTATCAAGCTGTTCACGCTCACTCAATGCCATGTCTTTTTGCGTGATTGCCTGACGTGACATGTGTGTCGTGAGAACGACCCCCATCGCGCTCGCGAAGATACAGATAAGCAGCACCAATGGGACTTTACCCACGGAGATCAAATCAAAAAATATTATCTTGGCTAAGTTAGGTTTGGAGGTCTTCATTGACTATAGCTTTTCTGCGATTCGTAATACTGAGCTACGCGAACGAGTATTCTCATCCACTTCATCTTTAGAAGGCTTGATCGCTTTACCAACAGGCTTAAGATCAGCACTGCCTAGCGCTTTGATCTGCTCTTCTGTTAGTGGCAGGCCATGTGGTACTTGCGGACCTTGGCTCTCTTTACGGATAAAGCGCTTCACCATGCGGTCTTCAAGAGAGTGAAAGCTAATAACAGACAAACGGCCTTGAGGAGCAAGAATGCTTGCTGCGCCTTTCAGGGCTGTATCGATCTCTTCAAGTTCACTGTTGATGTAGATACGGAAGGCTTGGAAAGCACGTGTTGCTGGGTGCTTTTTCTCTTTGAAGCTTTTTGGAGCTACATCCGAGATAAGCTTAGCCAACTGACCGGTACGCGTTAGTGGTTCGTTCTCTTCATTCTCTTGATAAGCGATGATGCCTTTCGCGATACGACGAGCGTGTTTGTCTTCACCGAACTCACGGATAACCCATGTGATGTCATCAAGATCGGCTTCAACTAACCACTGAGAGACAGGAATACCGGTTGTTGGGTCCATACGCATATCAAGCGGACCGTCTTTCATGAAGCTAAAGCCACGCTCAGCGTCATCTAGCTGTGGTGAAGAAACACCTAGATCCAGTAACACACCATCCACTTGACCGACTAAGTCATAACGCTCCGCATATTCAGCCATACCTGAGAACGGGCCGTGAATAATCGTAAAACGAGGGTCATCAATCTTTTGCGCTTCTGCAATCGCTTGTGGATCGCGGTCAATACTAAAGAGTCGTCCATTCTCGCCCAGTTTAGACAGGATTGTACGGCTGTGACCACCACGGCCAAAAGTACCATCGATGTAGGTACCGTCAGGTTTGATCGCAAGTCCGTCAATAGATTCGTTAAGCAATACTGAAATATGTTTGAATGCTTCTGTCATAGTCTTCTCAGTGAGTGGATTGAGCCATTAGTTCGGCAATAATTTGTTCTATTAACGTTTTAGTGTACTGATTTCACGCCGTATCTCCACCATATTGTGTATAGGCTTTGGGAATTTTTGACCCAAGCTCATATCAGGGTGAAGGATTCTAAGGAAATCTAAATAATTTACGTCAATATAAAGCAAAAAACCCATCACTACCGTTAAGTAATGATGGGTTCTTTATATAGGTGGAGTTGACACATACGCCGGGTTCTGTTCCGCTTGCGCGGCGGTAACCATTCGTCTAGGCCTGCAATCGCTCACAGGCTCAAGCAATCTACCCGCCCCCATACGCGAGCAACGCAATGTGAGGGCCTATTTGATCTTGCTCCGGGTGGAGTTTACCTTGCTACGAACTGTTGCCAGTCGCACGGTGCGCTCTTACCGCACCCTTTCAGCCTTACCTGTGCCCCTTCCGAAGAAATGAGGCCATCGGCGGTCTTCTCTCTGCTGCACTTGTCGTGGGCTCGCGCCCCCCAGACGTTATCTGGCACCCTGCTCTATGGAGCCCGGACGTTCCTCCCCTCTACCAGTCTCCCGAAGGACTTCAACGTCAGTTTCCCGAAGGACCTCAACGTCAGTCTCCCGAAGGACATCAGCAAAGCAGCGATTACCCGTTCAACTCCGAGGGCGGATTGTATAGAGATTAGGGTGCAGTGTCTAGCGAGATCACAAATATGGTGCAAACCTCTAAGCAACTGCGTGAATTTTACACAATTCAGACAAAAAAAGAGGAATAACGGCAATACCATCACTCCTCACAAGCTTTTCAATACAGGTTAGCTACTCTATAAAGAGGTTTCTAGTGGTCTAGATGCTCTAGGCCCCATTTGTATAACGCGTTCTTTTTCAGATTGTAGATTTCTGCCGTCATCGCCGCCGCTTTTTTAAGAGGCAGCTCTTTGGTTAGAATGCCTAGTGTGCGAGTCGCTTCGTCTGGCAGTTCTGTGCTCGCTTCTTCACGGTGGCCGTGAATCAGTAACACCATCTCACCGCGTTTACGGTTCGCGTCTTCTTCAATCCACTCAATAAGTTCACCAAGTGGCAGCCCATGGATGGTTTCGAAGGTTTTGGTTAGCTCACGCGCCAATACAACCTCACGGTCAGGGCCAAGAATCTCGAGCATATCTTGTAGAGAATCTGAGATTCGATGTGGTGATTCGTAGAAGATACACGTGCGCTCTGCTTTCGCGATCTCTAGGAACTTATCTTTACGACCTTTGCTCTTTGGCGGCAAAAAGCCTTCAAAGCTGAAACGATCAGACGGTAAACCAGACGCACTCAATGCCGTAATCACTGCACAAGCACCAGGAAGTGGCACAACTCTCACACCCGCTTGACGACATTGTGAGACAAGATGGTAACCTGGGTCACTGATTAAAGGTGTACCCGCATCAGAGACTAATGCGATAGACTGGCCTTCTAATAACCTTTCGACTAGAACTTGCGCTTTAGTTTGTTCATTATGATCATGTAAAGCGAACGTTCTGGTTGATATATTGAAGTGAGCAAGCAGCTTACCCGTGTGGCGTGTGTCTTCGGCTGCAATAACATCGACACTTGATAAAATTTCAATTGCTCTTTGAGTGATATCTCCCAAATTTCCGATTGGGGTTGGCACAATGTAGAGAGTTGGGCTCTCTGTGAGCAAGGTTTTGTTATCTGTCATTTGTTTACCATCACTTCAACGATTAATATAGATACAAATTTATACGGAATTTAAAGAACTCATGGCAACGATGAACCATAAGAGACTCAGTGTACCACGCTTACTAACTCCAATTGCATTAGCAATTACATTGGCGGCTTGTTCTTCAGGTCCTCAAGCACCAACGAGCGTTGATATTACACTAGATCCAGCGCAATCAACTGAAAGTTACATGATGCAGGCGGATAGTAGCAAAGGAAGTCTACAAAACGACTGGTTAATCATGGCGCTTAAGGCTTCTGTGCAAGTTGGAAAAACCGATCAAGCAACTCTGCTGATTAAACGCTTAGCAAAACAAGAGCTGAGCGAAACGCAACAAGCGGAATGGCAATTAGCTCGCGCTCAACTGTTGGTGAATAACTCGCAGCCTGAACAAGCTTATAGCCAACTGAACTTCCAGCCTTGGTGGAAACTTCCGAACGAGCAGTGGAAAGATTATCACGAGCTACGCGCGAACATTTCTGAAATGCAAAGCGAGTATTTTGAAGCAAGCCGTGAGTTAGTTCTTTATTCAGAATATCTAGACGCTGACGACGAGCTCCAACAACAAGCTACTGACCGTATTTGGCAGAACCTAAATAGCTACTCTCAATATGAGATTCTGGAGCTTAAGACGTCGCCTACAGAAGACGTTCTCGCAGGTTGGTTACAGCTGGCGATTTACATGAAGACGCTGAACTCAAACCTTCCAAACCTGCAGGAAACCTTGTCGGATTGGCTAGCAGAGAATCCTCAGCACCCAGCAGCGACATACACACCTCAGGCGATCACTGACGTCTTGGCACTAGAGATCAGCAAGCCAACCAGCACTGCACTGTTGCTGCCGCTAACGGGTAAATACGGTAAGCAAGCACAACTTGTGCGTGACGGTTTCATCTTTGCGATGATGAATGACAAAGAGCGCGAAGAAGATGCAACGCTGACGGTAATGGATACCAACGTGCAAAGTGCCGCTGAGATTAAAGCGACACTGGAAGAGAACAACGTTGATTTCATCGTTGGCCCGCTGATTAAGAGCAACATAACTAAACTTCAGCAAGCGCAGAAAAACCACGAGAACTCGATTCCAGCTTTAGCTCTGAACATTCCAACGCAACTAGAACCAGATACTAACATTTGTTATCTCGCTCTATCGCCAGAGCAAGAAGTCGCTCAGGCAGCGAAGCACCTATTTGCTCAAGGCTACAAGTACCCGCTTATCCTTGCGCCAAGAGGACGTTTAGGTGAGCGAGTTGAGCAAGCGTTTAAAGAAGAGTGGAAAAAATACAGCAGCAACGATGTTGCTATCAGCTTGTTCTCTGACAAACGCCAACTGCAACGTAATGTGAATCAGGTATTCGGCTTGCAAGAGAGCCAACAGCGTATCGCTCAAATGGACGGATTACTGAACCTAGACCTAGAAACCGAGCCACGCAGCCGTCGTGATATCGATTCTGTCTACATTGTGGCTAAGAACTCAGAGCTAACACTAATCAAACCCTTCATTGAAGTTGCAATTAACCCAGATGCGAGCCAACCCGCTCTGTTCTCAAACTCACGCAGCAACAGCGGTGATAAGCAGTATGAAGACCTAACCGGTGTGTTCTACAGCGATATCCCACTATTAGTTGAGAATAAAAACGAGCTTAATAAAGAGCTCAACGACCTATGGCCTGCGCACTCAAACGGCCAAAAGCGTCTGCAAGCACTAGGAATGGATGCATACTATCTAATGGATGCACTGCCACAGATGAAAGCCGTGCAAGGTTACAGCATTCCAGGTGAAACGGGTGTGCTAACCATCGATAACAACTGTGTGGTTCAACGTGAAATCAGCTGGGCAGAGCATGGGGCTTTTTAGCCGAAAGTTCCTATCCAAACCAACCATCACCCACAAACAAGTGGGTGATAAATACGAGGCCGTGGCAAAATCTTATCTGATTAACCACGGTTTATCGTTAATAGAAAAAAACTTCATAGCAAAATGTGGCGAGATTGATCTTATAATGCGCCATAACAATACGGTTGTGTTTGCTGAGGTAAAATACCGCAAGCAAACCCGCTACGGACATGCCGCTGAAATGGTGACTGCCAAGAAGTCACAGAAACTGCTCAAAACAGCCAATGTTTGGCTTATGCAGCAAGGCTTGTCGGTGCACTCTACAGATTTCAGGTTTGATATTGTTGCCATTGAAGGGCCGAATGACACTATCGACTGGATTCAAAACGCGATTACCCAAGGATAAACATGCTAGACAGCATTAAAGAAAGTTTCACAGAAAGTATTCAAATCCAAATTGCGGCTGCAGAAGCTCTGCCTGACGCAATCACGCATGCCGCTCAAGCAATGGTTGCGACCTTGCTTAACGGAAACAAAATTCTTTGTTGTGGTAATGGTGGTTCGGCGTCGAATGCTCAGCAATTTGTATCGTGCCTACTCAACCGATTTGAAACAGAGCGCCCTAGCCTTCCAGCGATGGCACTCACAGCAGATAACACCACGCTAACGGCTGTGGCTAACGACTACCACTATGAAGAGATCTTCTCTAAGCAGGTACGTGCGTTTGGTCAAACTGGCGATATCCTGTTGGCTATCTCGACTAGTGGTAACAGCAAGAACATCATCAAGGCAATGGAAGCGGCGGTAACTCGCGACATGACAATTATCGCCTTTACCGGTAAAGATGGTGGTGAGATGGCAGGTTTGCTTGGTGAACACGATGTAGAGATTCGTATCCCTTCACACCGTACAGCGCGCATTCATGAAGTACACATGGTGACACTACACTGCCTATGTGACCTAATCGATCAAGTACTCTTCCCTGCTCACGAAGAGTGATATACGGAGCATCACAATGAAATCATTAACCTCTATGAGGCTGTTTAAGCTGATTAGTGTTTCGCTACTTACACTGTCTCTGTCTGGTTGTGCTGGCATTTTCATTGCTGGTGCTGCAACCACTGCAAACCTAGTCACGGATACGCGAACAACCAAAGAGATTTGGAACGACAACAACATCGAATTTGAAGTCGCAGCGATTACCAATAAACAACCATTCCGTGGCAACGTACGTGTCACCGCAAGCTCGTACCGAGGTTCGGTGGTATTGATGGGACAAGCAACCACAGATTCAGAACGTCGCGCTTTTGAAAACCAAGCCAAAGAAGTGGCTGGCGTTGAGAGCATCCACAATCAGGTTCGAGTGAAAGAACCTTTGTCTGTAAGTGCTATTAGTAAAGACAGCTGGATTACCACTAAAGTGAAATCAGCTCTGCTTGCGAATGCTGAGCTTAACGGCATCAAAGTAAAAGTGATTACTGAGGATTCAGAAGTATTCCTGCTTGGACTCGTGACTCGAGAGCATGCCGATATCGCAACAGAAGTTGCTCGTAACATCTCTGGCGTAAAACAGGTTATTCGAGCGTTTGAATACGGTGAAGAAGAGACGGCTGTTAACTAGCCGTAAGCCAGTCAACTAAATGCGATATAGCAGAAAAGAAAAAGCAGCGACGAGTCGCTGCTTTTTTATTTGGTTCGTTATCTAATACCAATCGTAGTAAATAATCTATCATTCTAGCTTGTTAAAAATCTCGATAACTGCGTTAGAATTTTTGATTGTAGAATAACTACTTATCAAAAAATTCCGCCTTGCTCTCAAGCTTTTTTCCTGCGCTATTTCTGATCACTTACTTACTGTGATTGGTATAACTAACGTTATTTGATAACACGAAGGCTTGGGCGACCTTTCACTGGACGAGGTGGCTCAGGATCTGAGTCTGGCTCTTCAGCATCTACGTCTGCCGTTGCTACGCTCAAAGATGGGCCTTTTTCTGGTTCTTCAAAAGGACTTTCTTCAATCCCTTCTTCAAACGCTTCCATATAAGCCTCTTCAGGTTCAAACATGGTACCAGCACCATTTTCACGAGCATAAACCGCTTGAACTGCGTAAAGCGGAACGATCACAGAGTGTGGACGACCACTAAAGCGAGCACTAAACGTCACAGCTTCGTTACCCAGTTCAAGTTGTCCAACCGCACGAGGCGCGATGTTCAGAATGATCTGACCATCTTGAACAAACTCTTCTGGAACTCGCACACCCGGTAATGTTGCTTCAACAACAAGGTGCGGAGTTAGTTCGTTATCAACCAGCCATTCATAAAATGCACGAAGCATGTATGGTCGGCGTGGAGTCATATTAGAAATATCCATAAACGCTTAGCGAACGAGTCGCATCTCACGCTCAGCTTCAGTTAGAGAAGCTAGGAATGAATCACGTTCGAATACGCGGTTCATGTAAATCTTAAGCTCTTTAGAACCAGGACCAATTAGTTCGATACCAAGCTCAGGTAAACGCCATAATAGCGGAGCTAGGTAACAATCAATTAGGCTAAACTCTTCGCTCATGAAGTATTCATACTCAGCGAAGATAGGAGCAAGAGTCAGTAGGTCGTTGCGCAGTTTAACGCGAGCTGCTTCAGATTCTTCAGCGTTGCCTTTAACGATCTTCTCTGCAACTGAATACCAGTTACGCTCAATGCGGTACATCATTAGACGGCTGTTACCACGAGCAACCGGGTATACAGGCATCAACGGTGGGTGAGGGAAACGCTCATCTAGGTATTCCATGATGATCTTCGAGTCATATAGAGCAAGCTCACGATCAACAAGAGTAGGTACTGATTTGTACGGGTTCAGTTCAACAAGCTCTGCTGGTAGATTTTTTTCATCAACCAACTCAACTTCAACACTTACGCCTTTTTCAGCAAGAACGATGCGCACCTGATGGCTATACATATCAGAAGCACTTGAGAAAAGAGTCATTACAGAACGTTTATTGGCAGCTACAGCCATGGAGCCCTCCAGTACACTTTAAATAAAAACAATGGAGGCCTAAAGCCTCCATTGAACATTAACATAATTTGGGAATTAGCACGGTATTATAGCACAATTAGTGCACATCACGCCAATACTCTTTCTTCAGCAAAATCACGATGATAGTGAAGATTACTAAGAAGGCCATTACCCACCAACCCATAGCGTGACGCTCAAGTTGAACTGGGTCGCCCGAGTAAACCAAAAAGTTAACAAGGTCACGAACTGCTTCGTCGTATTCACCAGCACTTAATTCGCCAGAGCCGTTAGTCTCAGTGCCAACAACAACCGTCACTTCCTCGCCATCTACCATATGAGTATCGTAGATTGGTGTTGGGATACCTTGCAGTTCTTCAAGAACGTGCGGCATACCAACGCTTGGGAAAACAATGTTGTTCACGCCAAATGGACGAGACGGATCTTCATAGAAAGTACGAAGGTAAGTGTACAGCCAGTCTGCGCCACGAACACGAGCAACCAATGTTAGGTCTGGTGGCGGAGCACCAAACCAACTTGCCGCTTGATCAGAAGGCATAGCATTAACCATCAAGTCACCGATTTTCGCTTCAGGGTCGAAAATCAGATTTTCCTTCATAAGATCAACGGGGATCTCTAAATCATTCGCAACACGTTCATAGCGCTGGTACTGCGTTGAGTGACAAGCGAAACAGTAGTTCATGAACATCTTAGCGCCATTTTGCAATGAAGCTTTGTCTGTTAAATCATTGTTCGCTTTGTCTAATGGTACGTTTGCACCCGCTGCCATCACCAGTGACGGCAACATAGCAAATAAAATTACAATCCACTTTTTCATTTGAATGTCACCCTTTCTGGTAATGGTTTCGTCGCTTCATTTTTACTGTAGAACCACAGTAGAACGAAGAACATGAAGTAACCTAAGCTAAAGATTTGAGCCAGTAGCGTGTATGTTGGCGTTGCTGGAAGCGCACCAAGTACACCAAGCGCAATAAAGCTTATTGTGAATTGGATGATGTTAATCAAATGCAGTTTGCTACGGTAACGGTAAGAACGCACTTTACAACGGTCGAACCATGGTAGTAGGAATAGCACAACAATAGATGCGCCCATTGCTACAACACCTAGCAACTTATCAGGAACAGCACGCAGAATTGCGTAAAACGGCGTGAAGTACCATACCGGAGCGATGTGCTCTGGTGTTTTCAGTGGGTTAGCAGCTTCAAAGTTTGGCGGCTCAAGGAAGAATCCACCCATCTCTGGGTTAAAGAACAGCACATAACAGAAGAAGAATAGGAAACCGGCCACACCAACCATATCTTTCACGGTCCCGTATGGGTGGAAAGGAATAGAGTCAATGATGTCGTATTTCTTAGTGTAATCCTTGTGGAATGGGAACTGCGTTTTGTAGTCGTCGCCCATTGTGCCTTTAGGAAGTTTCGTCTCAATACCGTCTGGGTTGTTCGAACCCACTTCGTGCAGTGCTAGTACGTGAAGTACGATAAGCAGCAGAAGTACAATTGGTAGAGCGATAACGTGCAGTGCGAAGAAACGGTTCAGCGTTGCACCAGAGATGATGTAGTCACCACGGATCCAAAGCGTTAGGTCATCACCGATAACAGGGATCGCACCAAACAGAGAAATGATTACCTGAGCACCCCAGTAAGACATTTGACCCCATGGTAGTAGGTAACCCATGAAAGCCTCAGCCATAAGCACTAAGAAGATCAACATACCGAAGATCCAAAGTAGCTCACGAGGCTTTTGGTAAGAACCATAGATTAGGCCACGGAACATGTGCAGGTAGATAACAACGAAGAATGCCGAAGCACCTGTTGAGTGCATGTAACGTAGTAGCCAACCGTATTCCACATCACGCATGATGTATTCAACAGAAGCAAATGCACCCTCACCTGACGGTACGTAGTTCATTGTTAGCCAAATACCCGTAAGGATTTGGTTAACCAATACCAACATTGCCAAAGAACCGAAAAGGTACCAAAAGTTAAAGTTCTTAGGCATTGGGTATTCAGATAAATGCTTTTTATACGCATTCATCGCGGGTAGGCGTTTCTCTACCCAATCAAGCAATCCTTGCATTACGCGTCTCCCTCGTCCACACCGATCATGATCTTAGTGTCACTCAAATACATATGCTTTGGTACAACAAGATTCAATGGAGCTGGTACGCCTTGGAATACTCGACCTGCCATATCAAACTTTGAACCATGACAAGGACAGAAGAAACCAGACTTAACACCCTGAACTTGTTCTGCAAAAGAATCCGGCAGGTAAGTTGGAGAACAACCTAAGTGCGTACAGAAACCAACAGCAACGAAGAATTCCGGCTTAATTGAACGGAACTCGTTCTGTGCGTATTCTGGTTGTTGTTCAGCTTCAGATTGAGGGTCACGAAGTTGACCACCGATCGATTTTAGGTTTTCTAGTACCGACTCAGCACGGCGTACAACCCATACAGGTTTACCTTGCCACTCGACACGAACCATTTGTCCCGGTTCTAACTTACTGACTTCCACTTCCACCGGCGCGCCCGCAGCTTTCGCCTTGGCACTCGGATTCCATGATTTAATAAAAGGCACGGCTACAGCAGCTGCTCCTAAACCACCAACAACGGCTGTTGTTGCGGTTAAGAAACGCCTGCGACCGTTATTTAAAGGCGCGTTGCTCATCCAAACATTCTCCCATTTGCTCCTTGTGGATTGAAATAATTCCGATTAAAGAGCATGGCTAACAAAATATGTATTTAGTTCTATTTATTGACGGCAAATGATAAATAAAACCCTACTTTTTGACAAGATAAAGCTACCTTTTTGTAACAATCATGAGGCAAAGCGCACATTGGGTTACAAAAGCTTTCAAAATATAAGAATTTGGAAATAAAACGAGGAAGGGAAAGCGTTTAGAGGGGGTATAAAAACAAAAAGCCCGGCATATAGCCGAGCTTTGAACCACAATTCCAGTCGTAAAACTGGGGGCGTGTACTTTTTCGTAAAGAAAAATTAACGCTTAGAGAATTGAGGTTTACGACGTGCTTTACGTAGACCAACTTTCTTACGTTCAACGCAACGAGCGTCACGAGTAACGTAGCCAGCTGCACGTAGAGCAGGACGTAGAGTTTCATCGTACTCCATAAGAGCGCGAGTGATACCGTGGCGGATTGCGCCAGCTTGACCAGAAATACCACCACCAGAAACAGTGATGTAAAGGTCAAGTTTCTCAGTTAGTTCAACTAGCTCAAGAGGTTGCTTAACAACCATACGAGAAGTTGGACGACCGAAGTAAACATCAAGGCTACGCTTGTTGATTACGATCTCACCAGAGCCTGGTTTGATGAAAACACGAGCTGCTGAGCTTTTGCGACGACCAGTGCCGTAGTATTGATTCTCTGCCATTTTCATAATCCCCTTAGATGTCTAGTACTTGTGGCTGTTGAGCAACATGGTTGTGCTCAGTACCAGCGTACACTTTAAGCTTACGGTACATCGCGCGGCCTAGAGGACCACGTGGAAGCATACCTTTAACTGCTAGTTCTAGAACCATTTCTGGTTTCTTAGCAATTAGCTTTTCAAAAGTGATAGTTTTAAGACCACCTGGGAACTCTGAGTGACGGTAGTAAACCTTACCCTTAGCTTTGTTACCAGTTACAGCAACTTTCTCAGCATTAACAACGATGATGTAATCACCAGTGTCTACGTGAGGAGTGTATTCTGCTTTGTGCTTGCCGCGTAGGCGAGAAGCGATTTCACTTGCTAGACGGCCAAGAGTTTTGCCTTCAGCGTCTACAACATACCAGTCGCGTTTTACAGTTTCTGGTTTAGCAACGAAAGTTTTCATGCTAATAATTACCTATTTAAAAAATTTACACTTAAGGAATACTCGCGTATTCCCACTGTCTAAGAGTTACCATTCATCACCCCTTCGAGTGTTGGAAAACTCTTGGCATAACGTGATTTTACTCATCGCTAGAGGCCCGCAGTAACGGTAGGTCGCAGGATTATAGAGAAGAGCGAAGAAAAAATCACCTCTTTTTGAACAAAATCACGATTTTTTTAATTCTATTTCTTATTCGAGATAATCAAAGCTAACTTAAGTGTTCTTTTGCCAAATATTCATGGCTCTGCATTTCAATTAAACGCGACTGACAACGTTTAAATTCAAACTCTAGCTGACCATGGGTGTATAGCTTTTCTAGCTCCACTTCCGCTGAAATAATCAGCTTCACATTGCGCTCGTAGAACTCATCAACTAATGCAATGAAGCGCCTCGCAGCGTCATCTGAAGTCGCGCCCATTTGCAATACATCCGCCAATAGAACTGTGTGATAAACCCGAGACAACTCAATATAGTCGTTCTGGCTACGAGCCGACTGACAAAGCTGAGCAAAGGTACCATGCAGTACGCCATCACTCGCTTCGACTACATCTAATTGACGGTGGTTAACCTCTATCTGCTTAAGCTTCTCTTTATCTTCACCAACGAGCTGAGCGTAATACTTTTCGAGATTAATATTCGCTTGGCTATCTAGCGGGTAATGGTAAATCTCAGCCTGTTCTAAGGTACGTAGACGATAGTCAATACCACTATCGACATTAAGGATATGACAGTTGTCTTGAATGAGCTTGATGGCAGGTAAGAAACGCGCTCGCTGTAACCCGTTGCGATACAGATCCGCAGGTGGAATATTAGAGGTCGCAACCAAGATAGCGTTTCGAGCGAATAACTCTTGGAACAAGGTTCCTAGGATCATCGCATCGGTGATGTCTGAAACAAAGAATTCGTCGAAACAGATAATGTCCGCTTCTTCCTTCAACTTGTCTGCGACTAAAGGCAATGGATCACTCACATTACCTAGCGCCTTTAGCTCATCATGAACTCGATACATAAAGCGGTGAAAGTGAACACGCATTTTTTTAGTGGTCGGTAAGGCATCATAGAACGTATCCATTAGGTACGTTTTTCCTCGCCCTACGCCACCCCAAAAATAGAGACCTTTCGGTGGTTGTGGCAGTTCTGGCTTTTTGCCTAGTAATTTCTGGAAGCGAGTCAGTTGAGGAATGGGCGTATTCATGTAATCTTGAAATTGATGAAAGAGTTCATCTAAAGATTTTACGGCTTGCTCTTGTGCTGGATCTCTTTGAAATCCATGTTCTTTTATATCTTGTTCGTATTTTTTAATGGGATTCATGACGACATTTCCACAATGAAAGCAATATCAGACAACAACTAAAAATGAGCCCAAACAGTACGAGGAATAACGTGATGTGGTGAATAATGCAGCATCAAACTGCTAACTAGCGCACACGCATTTCTCTTTATACTGCGGCTTTCTCATAGTACCATGGAGCCGTATCACGTGTAACTAAGTAGTAACAAATATGTTAAAAAACAATAATAAGGAGCTGTTATGCCTTGGATGTATGCCGTTGCCGGTTTACTAGTCGGAGTTATTTTAGGGGTCGCTATTTCTCGTCTCATGACACCTGAATACAAAAAACAAAAGAACGTACAGAAAGAATTGGATAGCGCAAAGTTTGCCCTTGAGCAGCAGCGACAAGAGCTGGCTGATCACTTTGCGAAATCAGCAGAAATGTTGGACACATTAGGTAAAGACTACACAAAACTGTACCAACACATGGAAAAAACAAGCTCAGAGCTGATTCCTAACCTGCCAGAGCAAGATAACCCGTTTGTGAAAACAGCCGCTGCCCATTCGGACAAGCCACAAGAGAAGCCTTCAGTAAAAGAGGCGACACTTGAGGAACAACCGAAAGATTACGCTAATGGCGCAACCGGTTTATTTACAGAGCAGAAGAAAGAAATCATGAATGCTCCCGATGTTGTTACAGCAAAAGCATCGTAAACATTTAACACTTCTGTGAACTTTACAAAGGTTTTTGAGTCATAACTTTCACTCAGGTCATTTGAAACTTATCATACTTATTAAACGTATAAGAGGGTTAAGACCTTAACTAGAGAGGAGTTTATGATGAAAAAACCTTTGCTTGCTTTATCAGTGCTAACTTTAAGCTTAAGTTCAATCATCACCCCCATTAAAGCAACAGCCGCACTGCCATTAAGTGTGGGTAATGAACAATTACCGAGCCTTGCTCCTATGCTTGAACAAGTGACCCCCGCTGTGGTTAGTATTGCCGTAGAAGGCAAACAGGTACAACGTCAGCAAATCCCTGAACAATTTCAATTCTTTTTTGGTCCAGAACAAACACGAGAGCGTCCCTTCCGCGGATTAGGCTCTGGTGTCATCATTGACGCCGAGAAAGGTCATATCGTGACCAATTACCATGTCATTAATGGTGCGGACGATATCAAAGTAAAACTGCATGATGGTCGAGAGTACGATGCTGAGCTAATCGGCGGCGACCAGATGTCTGATATCGCACTGCTAAAATTAGAAGAAGCCAAAAACCTGACCCAGATAAAAGTCGCAGACTCAGACAAACTAAGAGTTGGTGATTTTAGTGTCGCGATCGGTAACCCATTCGGACTTGGGCAAACCGTGACATCCGGTATTGTTTCTGCACTCGGCCGTAGCGGCCTGAATCTAGAAAACTTTGAAAACTTCATTCAAACCGATGCAGCAATCAACAGCGGCAACTCTGGTGGTGCGCTAGTGAACCTTAACGGTGAGCTAATTGGTATCAACACCGCCATTCTTGGCCCTAACGGAGGTAATGTCGGTATCGGCTTTGCAATCCCTTCTAATATGATGACAAACCTGACAGAACAAATTCTCGACTTCGGTGAAGTAAAACGCGGCATGCTTGGCGTTCAAGGCGGAGAAGTGACCTCTGAATTGGCAGAAGCACTCGGTTATGAATCAAGCAAGGGCGCCTTTGTTAGCCAAATCGTCCCTGACAGCGCAGCCGATAAAGCAGGACTGAAAGCGGGCGATATTATTGTCTCTATTAATGGCAAACGCATTGATACCTTCAGCGAGTTAAGAGCTAAGGTCGCAACACTCGGCGCTGGTAAGCAGATTGAACTGGGTGTGGTTCGTGACGGTAAGAGCAAAACCTTTGATGTGACGCTTGGTGAATCCACCAATAATAAAACACAAGCTGAGAAGCTCCATGAAGGGCTAGCTGGTGCTGAGTTAACCAACACAACAGAGAGTGACTCTGCAACGGGCGTCAAGGTATCGAATGTTGCTCAAGGTTCACCAGCCGAAGCCTATCAACTCCTGAAAGATGACATCATCATCGGAGTAAACCGCCAGCCCGTTAAGAACCTTGCTGAGTTTAGAGAGATTCTTGAAAAACAACCTGGTGTACTGGCGCTTAATATCCAGCGAGGCGACCGAACTATCTATCTTGTGATTCGATAGTCTTACGTCAGCGCAATTACAGGGAGGCTCAGTAAGTTTGCTTTAAACTTACTCAGTCTCCCTTTTCTTTAGATCAATCAAAATGCTATGCTTCACTTGTAATCAAATCAGTCATCCATTGATGGAGGCTTCACACCTTACTTGTTGAAGAGGGAAACATGCTGTCCTTTCTATTTCGTTCTATTTCCCTTGGACTCGTTTCAGCGGCGCTTATTCTTCTCGCCTTCCCGAGCTTAAGACCAGCGATTGTCGCTGACGTCACTAGCCCTAAAGTTGATAATATTGGCTCTCTTCAGATTTCATTTAACCAAGCAGTTCGCCGCGCGGCGCCTGCAGTGGTTAACATTTATAGCCGTAAATACGCTGAAAGCGATCGAAACAAACTGCTCACACAAGGTTTGGGCTCTGGGGTGATTGTTAGCGAGAAAGGCTACATCATTACCAACTTCCATGTGGTGGCTCAAGCAGACCAAATAGTTGTGGCACTTCAAGATGGCCGAGTAGCAGCTGCGCAACTTGTCGGTTCAGACAAACGCACCGATATCGCGATACTTAGAGTCAGCGGTGATAATCTACCGGTGATCCCACTCAATCCTAATTACAAAGCCAATGTCGGTGATGTTGTACTGGCTATCGGTAACCCATACAACCTAGGTCAAACAACAACCTTTGGTATCATCTCTGCAACCGGCCGTTCTTCGATCAGTGCCGATGGCCATCAAGCCTTTATCCAGACCGATGCGGCAATCAATGAAGGTAACTCAGGTGGCGCACTGGTGAACTCACAAGGTGAGCTAGTCGGTATCAATACCGCCTCTTTCCAGCAAGCTACCGACATGGAAACCTATGGGATCTCATTCGCTATCCCCTATCCGCTTGCTAATAAAATCATGGAAAAGATCATCGCCGATGGTCGTGTGATTCGTGGCTATATTGGTATCGATGGACAAGACATCAACTCGGTGACGTCACGCTTACTCGGCAATAAGAATATCGGCGGTATTGTGGTACTCGGGATAGACCCGAACGGTCCTGCGGCTGATGCAGGCTTTGAAGCACAAGATATTATTGTCAGCATCAATAATACCCAGATTAGCGGACGACAGAGCGTAATGGACATTGTTACTGACCTGCGCCCAGGTACTGTCATTGATGTTGGTGTATTACGCAAAGGTGAAAACAAGACCCTCAAGGTGACTATCGCTGAAGATACACGCCTGTAGCCTATATACGAATGTTGATTGCTCACATGAAGTTAGCGACCCCACACTGTTAAACTTCCAGACACAAAAAACCCAGCTCTTAAGCTGGGTTTTCTTTTATCAATCAAAGCTAATTATAAACTCAATGAAAACTGACTATATAACTAAGTGTCATAGCTAAGAGTGTCATAACTAAGCGTCGCTAGGTTCATCGATATCAATGCGCGTCACTCGTTGTAGTCCTCTAGGTAGTAAACCACCACGACGACCACGTTCACCACGGAAATTTTCAAGATCCGCAGGTTTCAAGCCAAGTTTGCGTTTACCCGCATAGATTGTCAGCGTCGCATTCTCTGGGATAGCCATTAGATGCGAGACAAACTCTTCACGCTCTTTTGCTTTCGCAGAAGGGATGTTGATGATCTTGTTGCCTTTACCTTTGCTCAGCTGAGGGAGATCTTTAATCGGGAACAACAACATACGACCTTGGTTAGTAATCGCCAGAATCTGATTACTGTCCAAGTCAGCAATAGGGCTTGGCATCATCACTTCAGAAGCTTGTGGCAAGTTAACCAAGGCTTTACCGCTCTTGTTCTTGGACAGCAGATCGCTACCCTTACAAACAAAACCATAACCTGCATCAGAACCGACTAACCATAATTGTTCATTCTCTCCCATCACCACTTGGCGAATAGAAGTACCTGGGCTGACGTTCAAGCGGCCTGTAATTGGCTCACCTTGGCTTCGCGCCGACGGTAATGAATGTGACTCAAGGGAGTAGCTTCGACCATCACTGCCGAGGAACACCGCTTGCTGGTTACTCTTACCCTTAGCACTCGCTAAGAATTTATCACCCGATTTGTAGTTCAAACCTTCAGCGTCAACTTCATGCCCCTTGGCATGACGAATCCAACCTTTCTCAGACAACACAACCGTGATTGGTTCGCTTGGTACTAAGTCGCGCTCTGTTAGCGCTTTCGCTTCAGCGCGCTCAATCAGAGGTGAACGACGATCATCGCCGTATTTATCCGCATCTGCTTGGATTTCTTTCTTGATCAGCGTATTCAAGCGACGCTCTGAACCGAGTAGCTTTTCAAGCTTCTCACGTTCAGCTTCAAGCTCTTCTTGTTCCGCTCGGATTTTAAACTCTTCTAACTTAGCTAAGTTACGAAGTTTAATATCAAGAATCGCATTGGCTTGAATTTCAGAAATGTTGAAACGGCTCATTAGGACAGGACATGGTTCGTCTTCTGTACGAATGATCTCAATCACTTCATCGATATTAAGATAAGCAGCAAGCAAACCTTCTAAGATGTGCAAGCGTGCCAGTACTTTATCTAAACGGTACTGCAAACGACGGCGAACCGTTGTGCGACGGAACTCGATCCACTCTTTCAGGATTTGAACTAAGCCTTTAACTTGAGGACGATTATCTAAACCAATCATGTTCAAGTTAACGCGGAAGTTTTTCTCTAGATCCGTCGACGCGAACAGGTGACTCATCAATTGGTCACAGTCGATACGATTCGAACGAGGAACGACAACGATACGCGTTGGGTTCTCGTGATCCGATTCATCTCGCAAGTCGTCAACCATTGGCAGCTTCTTAGCGCGCATCTGGTTAGCGATTTGCTCAAGTAACTTCGCACCTGACACTTGATGAGGTAAAGCCGTGATAACAATATCAGAGCCTTCCTTGTGCCAAACCGCGCGCATCTTGATGCTGCCACGTCCAGTACGGTAGATCTTTTCGATGTCCGATTTCGGGGAGATAATCTCAGCTTCAGTCGGGTAATCTGGACCTTGAATGAAACCCATCACGTCTGAAAGCTCAGACTTAGGCGTATCAATTAGGTGAATGGCTGCATTAGCGACTTCACGCACGTTGTGTGGTGGAATATCGGTCGCCATACCTACCGCGATACCTGTAATACCGTTAAGTAGGATGTGAGGTAGGCGAGCAGGCAACATTTGAGGCTCTTTCATCGTGCCATCAAAGTTTGGTTGCCAGTCAACAGTGCCTTGACCTAGTTCACCTAGAAGAACCTCAGCAAACTTAGATAATTTGGCTTCGGTATAACGCATCGCAGCGAACGATTTCGGATCATCAGGAGCACCCCAGTTACCTTGACCATCTACCAATGGGTAGCGGTAAGAGAAAGGCTGCGCCATCAATACCATCGCTTCGTAACAAGCAGAGTCACCATGTGGGTGATACTTACCTAATACGTCACCAACGGTACGTGCTGATTTTTTGTATTTCGATGCAGCCGATAAGCCTAGCTCAGACATCGCGTAGATAATACGACGCTGTACTGGCTTCAAGCCATCACCGATATACGGCAATGCACGATCCATGATCACGTACATTGAGTAATTTAAGTAGGCATCTTCGGTGAACTTGCGCATTGGCAGCTGTTCAACGCCATCATATGTAATTTCGTTAGACATCCATTATACCTCGGCCATATCACCGTTAGTCTGTAGCCATGTACGGCGATCATCTGCACGTTTCTTACCAAGCAGCATGTCCATCATCTCGTTGGTTGCTTCGCTGTCATCAATCGTTAACTGCACAAGGCGACGAGTGTTTGGATCCATGGTGGTTTCACGCAACTGAAGTGGGTTCATTTCACCCAGACCTTTGAATCGTTGCACGTTGATCTTGGCTTTCTTCTGCGATAGTCGCTCAAGCACACCGTCTTTCTCTGCGTCATCGAGTGCGTAGAACACTTCTTTACCGCAATCGATACGATACAGAGGAGGCATTGCCACATAGATATGACCCGCTTCAACTAATGCATGGAAATGGCGAGTAAACAAAGCACACAGCAGTGTCGCGATATGAAGACCATCCGAGTCCGCATCGGCAAGGATACAGATCTTACCGTAACGCAGGCCGGATAAATCATCGTTGTCCGGGTCGATGCCTAGAGCCACCGAGATGTCGTGCACTTCTTGCGAAGCCAATACTTGGTCTGCTGACACTTCCCATGTATTTAGGATCTTACCGCGAAGTGGCATAACTGCTTGGAACTCACGATCACGTGCTTGTTTAGCAGAACCACCCGCCGAGTCCCCTTCCACGAAGAAGATTTCGGTACGGCTTAAGTCTTGAACTGAACAGTCAGTTAGCTTACCCGGCAGTGCTGGGCCTGAAGCGATTTTCTTACGCACAACCTTTTTGCTTGCGCGCATACGGCGGTGGGCATTCGCAATACAAGCTTCTGCTAGCTGTTCTGCAAGTTGTGGCTTTTCGTTCAACCACAGGCTAAACGCATCTTTTACCACACCAGACACAAACGCAGCAGTTTGACGTGAAGACAAGCGCTCTTTTGTTTGACCAGCAAACTGCGGATCTTGCATCTTCACCGACAGTACGTACGAACAGCGATCGAAGATATCGTCGCCCGTTAGCTTAACGCCACGCGGCAGCAAATTACGGAATTCACAGAACTCACGCATTGCATCAAGAAGACCTTGGCGAAGACCGTTTACGTGTGTACCACCTTGTTTAGTCGGTACTAAGTTCACGTAACTTTCGGTGATCATGTCGCCGCCTTCTGGCTGCCAGATGATCGCCCAGTTTGCCATTTCTGTTTCAGCAACGAATTCGCCAACATACGGTTCTTCAGGCAGCAAGGTGTAACCTTTCACGCCTTCGGCAAGGTAGTCTTTTAGACCATCTTCATAGAACCATTTATGCTCTTCACCACCGACTTTGTCGATAAAGGTAATTTCTAAACCTGGGCAAAGCACTGCTTTTGCACGTAGGTTGTTAATCAGACGAAGTGTCGAGAATTTAGGGCTATCGAAGTACTTAGGATCAGGCCAGAAATGTACTGATGTACCACTGTTACGATGACCACAAGTGCCCGTCACAGTAAGCTCTGTTACTGCATGACCGCCTTCAAGTGCGATCTCGTGAACCTGACCTTCTCGGCGTACGGTCACTTCAACACGTTTTGACAGCGCGTTTACAACCGAGATACCTACACCGTGCAGACCACCAGAGAACTTATAGTTGTTATTCGAGAATTTACCGCCAGAGTGGAGCTTAGTTAAAATCAGCTCAACACCTGAGATCCCTTTTTCAGGGTGGATATCGACAGGCATACCACGGCCGTCATCGGTAACTTCTAACGATTGGTCTGCATGAAGTACCACTTTGATCTTCTTAGCGTGTCCCGCTAGTGCTTCATCGACCGAGTTATCAATGACTTCTTGGGCAAGGTGGTTAGGTCTTTCTGTCTCGGTATACATTCCCGGGCGGTGTCGCACAGGGTCGAGACCTTCAAGTACCTCGAGGTCTTTTGCATTATATTGTTCAGTCATAATACGGAGTTTACTCAAAAAGTTTGCGTCAGTTCGCTGGCTCCAGTTTCACTAAAGCAGAATCATTACTATGAACCGTCATAGTAGAGCGAACGAGCGAAGTATTGGGGAATATAGTCTGGAAGCTGAGTAATGATGTCAAGCTAGTTCAAAAACTAAGACATCAAACTATGATATTTCACCATTGATAGATGAAATAACAGGCAAACAAGAGAAAATCACTTGGTTGGTGGAACAGATTAAAGATTTAGAAAGGTGATGATTTGTTGTGGGTAGCGTTCAAAATCAACAAAGCTATGATCCCCGCCCTCTTCTACTGTCTGTGTTGCACCTTGGTACTTCTCTACCGCTTGTCGGTAATCCAGAACTTCGTCTTCCGTTTGCTGAAGTAACCAGAAGTCGCTCGGCTTAGCGATAGCCGAAACCTCTAACGCCTTCAGTTCATCAATATGTTTTGTTTCCAGTACATATCGTTCATCTGTGTATGGGTTTACTTGTTCACCTAAATAGTCAGCAAGAAGCTCATACGGCTTCACTGCTGGGTTTACAACCACCGCTTTAAAACCATAGTGGCTATTCAGCCATGTTGAAAGATAGCCACCCAGCGAGCTACCGACCAACGCTATTTGATATTGCTCTTTGTATTGCTCCACCAGCTGCTGTAAATGAAGTGCCGCTTGTTGAGGGAAACTCGGCAGTTGAGGGGTTACGACTTTAATATCAGCGCGATGCTCCGCACAGTAATCTGCCATCACATTCGCTTTATGAGAACGTGATGAGCTGTTAAATCCGTGAATATAGAGAAGCAGCGATGGCTTATTAGCTTGTTGATTAGAGCCTGGCATCAATAACCGCCTTCATTAGTAACCAGCAGCCTTAAAATCAGGCAAGAACTGCCCATGAGGCAGACGACGAACTTGCGTGCTAACGGTACCGTCTTGATGTAATTCAATCTCTCTCCAGCCCGGAGACAAAGTATCAACCGCGAAGTCATCTGAGTTAGGTTTGAATTGCACACAAGTCGACGGTGTTGCCATGACTTGTACACCATGATGATCTCGGTTCATGTCTTGATGAACGTGACCACACAGTACGGCTTTAACATTGGTGTGCTGTTGAACCACATCCCAAAATTGATCGGCGTCTTTTAGGTTATGTTGATCTAACCATGCGCTGCCAACCAACAATGGATGGTGGTGCAATAGAACCAAGGTATTACGTTCAGGGAACTCCGTCAGCTTCTGTTCTAATAGGTCAAGCTGTTGATCGCTGAGGCGACCATGAGGCACACCAACCACCTGCGAGTCTAGCATCACCATCTGCCAGTTATCGCCTAGCAAGACATGCTCAACACACTGTATTTGTGGTGATGGTAAAACACTGCCCATATTAGGCTTAAAGTCATGGTTCCCTGGCAGCCAATAGCATGGCTTTTCCAAAGGCTGAATCCCTGACTCAAATTTCTGGTACGACTCAGCACTGTGATCTTGAGATATATCACCGGTTGCTAAAATCGCTTGATAGTCAAAGCCCTGACTAACAATGCCATCGACTACAGCACGAAAGCTATCTTGAGTGTTGATGCTTAATAAGCTGCCATTGCTCGGCGCAAATAAATGCGTGTCCGTTAGCTGCACAAGCTTAATAGTGCTCTCATCAAATTTTGAAGTGTGTGATAATTCCAAAATAACAAATCCAGATACGTTACTGTTTAGACTTTAAAAGTGTTGATAAATAGGCTCAATTAAAAGGCAATTGGGGTTCGGCTGATACCCGTTTTTAAACAAAACGTTAACCATTCCCCAAGAAATTTATTCAATTGAAATTTCTCGTCCTTTTGCAGAAGCTTAGTGTTGGGGTAGTCATATTTCGCTTTGACTCGCGAAAAATCCCCGCTAGCGCACACTTCTGCAACTCGAGCGTCGTGATATAGCCTGACAGACATTTTTGGCAAAGGAAACACTGGCATCGCATCACTCTGACATATATCTATTAATGTGGTGTATTTTGTGACCTCATTCACTGTCAATTGATACACCATATTAACGGCTTGGTAACAGCGAACGTCACCAACCTCATGCCCAACCGGTAACAAAGCGTTCAGTTTGGCATAGTTAGTCTCGTAAACTCGCATCAATTCAGCAAGATCAACATGATACGGTTTTTTGACCGCGATATTTGGCATGACGTTAATCTATCCACTCTGACTGTAATTCTTGGTAGTTCAATTGTAGCCACTGTAGCGCAATGATCGTGGCTCCATTTTCAAATACACCATCTTTTACCAACTGATAAGCAGCTTCGCGACTCATCACTTGTACACGAATGTCTTCACCTTCGTAGTCCAATCCGTGTACCCCTTTGGCTGTCGTTGCATCAACACAGCCAACAAAGACGTCGAGCTTTTCAGAGCAACCACCAGATGAAGGATAATACGAAGTAATAGGCAATACAGATCCGACTTCGACTCCGGCTTCTTCCATTGCTTCACGACGAGCGACGTCTTGTGGCGATTCGTCCGTATCAATGATCCCAGCAACAATTTCGTATTGCCATGGGTTCTCATGCTCTAGGGCTCCGACACGGATCTGTTCGACGATCACCACTTCATCACGCACAGGATCATAAGGTAGCAAAGCGGCAGCATGTCCACGCTCAAACATCTCACGCTCTATTGGTTGGCTCCAGCCTCCCTCAAATAGTCTATGTTTAAATGTGTACTTGACCATTTTGAAAAAACCACGAAACAGCGTCTCTTTTGAGACTATTTCCACATCTTGCGGAGTAAACTCATGTCGTTGATTGTCATACTGTTGCATTTGGTACCTCACTAAGTGATCTTTATAGTTTACTCATTGTCCGAGTTAACTACCAAGGATAAGGTTCAACTTTTTATATAAAATTTATAATTAAAGTTAAGCTTTAAAAAATAAATATTGCACAAGTGGACTGTTAACTGTAAAAAAGTGCAAAGTTTCGAGTAAATTACCACCAAACTGGGTTAAACTCTTCTAAAGAAAATTCCATAAAAGGCAGGAATAGGAAAATGAAAAAACTGCTTCCACTATTTATCAGTGCAGCAATTGGCAGCCTGAGTTCGTCAGCTTTTGCTGATACGCTAGCTGAAGTTTACGACCAAGCAAAACAGAACGATCCACAACTTCTTCGTTCAGCAGCGCAGCGCGATGCCGCTTTTGAAGCAGTAACGTCAAGCCGTAGCTCTTTGTTACCGCAAATCAATTTGACTGCGAACTACGACATTAATCGTGGTGATCGAGATACATCAGGTGTTGGTAATTCAAGCATTGATAACAACACTTGGGGAGCTGCTATCGGCTTCAGCCAAGAGCTTTACCAGCGTTCTTCATGGATCACACTAGATACGGCAGAGAAAACCGCTCGTCAATCTGATTCAGCTTACGCGGCAGAACAACAAGCCTTGATCCTTCGTGTTGCGACAGCATACTTCGAAGTGCTTCGCGCTCAAGATAACCTAGAATTTGTTCGTGCAGAGAAAGCAGCGGTTGCTCGTCAACTAGAACAAACTAAGCAACGTTTTGAAGTAGGTCTTTCAGCAATCACCGATGTACATGATGCGCAAGCTCAGTACGATGGTGTTTTGGCTGATGAAGTTCTTGCAGAGAACGACCTAACGAATAGCTACGAAGGTCTTCGTGAGATTACAGGTCAGGAACACTCTAACCTAAGCATCCTAGATACTGATCGTTTCTCAGCAAGCAAATCTTCTGAGTCTGCAGTTGCACTTGTTGAACAAGCAGAACAAAAGAACCTTAGCTTATTGGCTGCACGTATCTCTCAAGACGTAGCAAAAGACAACATCTCTCTAGCAAGCTCTGGTCACCTACCAAGCTTAACCCTAGATGGTAGCTACGCTGTTTCAGATCAATCAAACAGCACCCAAGATTACGACCAAGACAACCTAAACATTGGTTTGAACTTAGTTGTACCTCTATACACGGGTGGTAACACAACTTCATTGACTAAACAGGCTGAATACAACTACGTTGCAGCAAGTGAAGATCTAGAAGCAACTTACCGTAGCGTTGTAAAAGACGTACGTGCATTCAACAACAACATCAGCGCTTCGATCGGTGCTCTACGCGCTTACGAACAGTCTGTAGTTTCTGCTCAGTCTGCTCTAGAAGCAACAGAAGCTGGTTTTGATGTAGGTACTCGTACTATCGTTGACGTACTAGATTCGACTCGTCGTCTATATGATGCGAACAAAAACCTTTCAGATGCTCGTTACAACTACATCCTAAGTGTACTTCAGCTTCGTCAAGCAGTTGGTACGCTAAGCGAACAAGACATTGTTGATGTAAACGCAGGTCTAAAAGTAGCAAGTAAGTAACTCTTAATTACTCAAGTTACCGTTACAAAAATGCCGCTCATTGAGCGGCATTTTTATTATCGATTAAAGCGAGATTTACTGCCTAACTAAAAGCTTAACGCCAAAAACTAAAAACTAAAAACTAAAAACTAGCCTCGACCACCTTTAATCGCTTTAATGATTTCAGTGGTAGAGCAACCATCTTCAAAGTTAAGTACTTTCACTTCACCACCAGCAGCAATCACTTCCGCACCACCAGCAATCTCTTCAGGCTTGTAATCACCACCTTTCACAAGAATGCTTGGCAGTACCTCAGAGATTAAACGTTGAGGGGTATCTTCAGAGAATGGCACAACCCAATCAACTGCACCTAAGCCAGCCAATACCGCCATACGACGATCAGTTGGGTTCACAGGGCGACCAGGGCCTTTCAAGCGTTTCACTGATTCATCGGTATTTACCGCAACGATCAAACGATCGCCCAGCTCAGCCGCGTGATTCATATAAGAAACATGACCAGCATGTAGAATATCAAAGCAGCCATTGGTCATAACTACCTTCTCGCCTTTCGCACGAGCACGCTTCACCGCTTCAACCAGTGCCGCTTCTGAGATCACACCGTAGTCTGTGTCTTGACTGCCGTGAATCGCTTCAGCTAGCTCTATCGTGGATAACGTTGACGTACCTAGCTTACCAACAACGACACCAGCTGCAGCGTTCGCTAATGCACACGCCTCATCCAATGGCTTACCAGCTGCAACAGACGCAGCCAGTACTGAGATAACCGTATCACCAGCACCAGTTACGTCGTACACTTCTTTCGCTTGGGTTGGCAAGTGGAATGGTGCCTGACCTTTACGTAATAAAGTCATACCATTTTCACTGCGAGTCACCAATAGAGCTTCAAAGTCATACTTCTCGATCAAGGCAATACCCTTCTCGATAAGATCTTCTTCTGATTTCACTTTACCTGCAACCAGCTCAAACTCTGCCATGTTTGGTGTAAGTAATGTCGCACCACGGTAGCGCTCTAAATCCGCGCCTTTGGGATCGATGAATACAGGAACATTGGCTGCGCGTGCTTTTTGAATGAAGCTCTGTACATGCTCTAATGCACCTTTCGCGTAATCTGACAAGATAACCGAACGTACATTTGGTAGGGCTTGCTCCATGCGAGACAGAATAAGCTCTGGGTTGGTGTTTTCGAATTTGTCTTCAAAATCCAAGCGAATCAACTGCTGACCACGGCTCATCACTCGTAGTTTGGTGATGGTTGGATAGTCTTCTAACTCAACGAAATCACACTTAACCTTCAGAGCACCTAAAGTGCTTTTCAACACCTCAGCAGGCTCATCTTTACCAGTCAAACCAACAACATGAGCATGCCCACCAAGAGAGGCAATGTTCATTGCTACGTTGGCAGCACCACCAGGACGCTCTTCGTTATTTTCTACTTTCACAACGGGGACTGGTGCTTCTGGTGAAATACGGCCAGTTGGGCCATACCAGTAACGGTCAAGCATTACGTCACCGACAATAAGAACACCTGATTGGCTGTAGTCAGGTAGAATTGGTTTCATTGTTGAGCTCCAAAAATCGAATCTGGCTAGAGTCTAGCACACTGATTACAGTGGCTAAACTACAGATAAATGAGTAAAAGCCTATCAAGATAAACATAGCACTCGCTACGCTATGACTGAATTATGCTTCCATCCACTGCTTCCATGCCTGAACAACATGTTCTCTTTCCATTTCGAACTTTTCAATCGCCACATCCGCATCAAGGTTAAGTAGATTACGGTGGTGGATTTCATCCCTTAATGTGGTGTACGCATTGGTCAATGCCATACCTTGTTGCTCGTCCATTATCCCTTGCGACAACAAGCTTTCAAAGATTCTCACATTGTCACACCAACGAGTAAGCTTAGGTTTCTCGTTGCTGTATCTCAGCACTAAGTATTGCGCCAAGAACTCAATATCAGTAATACCGCCCGCATCTTGTTTAAGCATGAATCGATCGGCTTTTTTACCGCCTAAATGGCCACGCATTTTTTCACGCATATCCACAACTGACTTTTTGAGTGTTGCCTCATCTCGTGGCAAGCACAAAACCTCATGCCTAGTTTTGTTAAACGCAGATACCAATAAGTCATCACCGTAAATCATACGAGCACGAGTGAGGGCCTGGTGCTCCCATGTCCACGCGTCATTGTGCTGATACTCGTCAAAGGCATCGGTTGGACTCACCAATAGACCAGATGCACCAGAAGGGCGTAGGCGAGTATCGACTTCGTACAAAATGCCAGAAGCAGTTCTGGTCGAGAAAATATGAATAATACGCTGCGCTAATCTTAAGTAGAATTGGCGTCCATCGATCTCTTTCTTTCCATCAGTATAGATGTGTACCGGGCAGTCGTGCATGAACACGATATCAAGATCGGAGTTATAACCAAGCTCCCAACCACCGACTTTGCCATAACCAACGACAGCAAAACCGCGACCTTCGCGATCTTTAACATGGGTCGGTTCACCAAACTTGGCGGATACTTGTAACCAAGCTTGATTGACCCCCGCCTCCACAATGGCTTCTGCTAAGTAGGTCAGGTGATCACTGACCTTCATGACAGGTAGAGCACCCGCAATATCCGCGGCTGCAATTCTCAATATACAGGTCTGCTTAAACTGACGCAGACCTTCCATCTGTTGCTCCATATCATCTTCAGGGATACGGGCTAGATAATCACGCAACTCGGTCTTGTAAGACTCTAAAGGCACGGGATTGTAGAGTTGCTGAGGGTCGATAAGTTCATCTAACAGAATTGGATAACGACCCAACTGCTCCGAAATCATCGGGCTTGCCGTACACAGGCGAACTAGCTGAGTCAACGCGGCAGGGTGTTCATCTAGTAGTTCAAGGTAAGTGGTACGCGTAACGATTTTATGCAGCAGATGCAGTACTCGCGACAAACCAAACTCGGCATCCTTAGCGGTGTACAGCGCTTGAAACACTTTCGGCATCAGTCGATTGAGGACTTCCCGCCCACGAGGGCCAAGAGTCTTTTTAGCCAAATCGGCTTTAAACTGAATGATCGTTTTCGCCGCATCAGGCGGGCTCGCGACCGCAATGTCGTGTTCCAACACGTGCTCAATTACATCGGGTTTATGGGCCATATCCCACAACTCGCTAAAGTGGCTCGCGATCGGATTAGCGTCATCTTCATCAACGCCAATTAGGTCTTCGAACACGGTATGTACATTCGCCATATGGGCGCGAGTTGCCACAATCAAGCTATCCCAATCGGAAAATTGCATGGCAACCGCAAGCTGCAGTTGTTCGAATTCACCGTCAGGTAAGGTTTGAGTTTGCTTATCAGCCATGGCTTGTAACAGGTTCTCAAGGCGACGCAAAAACAGATAAGCTTCACGTAGGTGCCCCACCTCTTCAGACTCTAGCAGATGAAGGGATTCAATCGCACTTAAGGTTTCGAGTAACCCTCGACCGCGTAAGCTAGGCTCGCGTCCACCACGAATCAATTGGAAGACTTGTGCGATAAACTCAACTTCACGAATACCACCAGAGCCAAGCTTGATGTTGTTCGAGAGACCACGACGACGCACTTCGCTGCTGATCATAGACTTCATTCGGCGCAGAGATTGAATCGCACTAAAATCAATATAACGGCGGAACACAAACGGGCGTAGCATTTGGCGAAGCTCTTGATACTCAGGGTACATCTCACTGCCCATCACACGCGCTTTGACCATAGCGTAGCGTTCCCAATCGCGACCTTGTTCTTGATAGTAATCTTCTAGCGCAGCGTAACTCATGACCAGTGGACCACTCTCACCGAATGGACGCAGGCGCATGTCTACTCGATAACAGAATCCATCGAAGGTTTGCTGATCAAGCGCCTTAATAATACGTTGCCCGAGACGTGTAAAGAACTGCGCATTGGCAATGCTGCGTCTTGCACCTTGGGTTTCACCATTCTCTGGGTAGGTGAAGATCAGATCGATATCGGAAGAGAAGTTAAGCTCACCGCCCCCTAGCTTGCCCATACCAATGATCAACATCGGCTGTGCTTCGCCTTGTTCATTACAAGGTGTGCCCCACTCTTTACAACAAATATCGTACTGCCATTGGTAGGTTTCGAAGATCATCGCCTCAGCCAACATCGATAGATGATTTAGGCTCTGCTCTAGCTCCCACACACCCAAAAAATCACGCCAAGCAATGTAGGTCATTTCTCGATTACGGAATTGACGCAGCACGCGCTGACCGCTCATTTCATCGGTGCAACTAGAAAGTAATTCAGCCAAGCGTTCTCGGTATCCTTCAGCGCGTTCTTCGCATGCCAACATATTAGGTAAGTCACCACATAAAACCGTATCACGCTGCAGGCAATCACCAATAAAACAGCTTAAACCGAGTACACGTTTAAGATCTTCAGTCAGTGGCTCAGACCAAGTATTGATGGCTTCACTTTGATGCTCTAATAATTGCTCAAAAGCAGACTGGGAGTGAGTGATGAGTTGAGAAGGCAATGGCATGTTTCTTCCTTGTATAAGCTGCGCGCCGAACAATCGGTTTATCGATTCAGCTCTTCAATAACGAGTTTTCATAACTAAAGATAAGTTATACCAAAGTTACGCCAATAAAAAACGCCCACATTAGCAATGTGGGCGTTTTATCGATTAACTTATCTGGTTGAGCTTACAACCGAGAAACAGTCTCTGGGAATTAGCCTTTGACGGATGAAGATTGGGTGCTGAGGACTAAACCTTAAATTGCTTAATCTTACCGTCGAGTTCTTGCGCGTTACTTTCCATAAGCTGAGAGGTCTCGAGCAGTTCACCAACCACCACAACTGAAGCTTCAACAAGCTCGCGTACATTGGTCAGGTTGACGCTCATCTCTTCAGCAACACTGCTCTGTTGGCCTGCAGCGGTCGCGATCTGGAAGTTCATATCATTGATTTGATTGACTTGGCTTACAATGCCGTCAAGCTCACTTCCCGCGTTAGTCACCAGATCAACACCTTCAGCCGCTTCTACAACACTTTTCTCCATCAGCTCTACCGCAGAGTTAGCGCTGCTTTGTAGATGACTGATCATGTCTTGAATCTCTACCGTTGCTTGCTGGGTGCGCTGTGCAAGGTTGCGAACCTCGTCGGCAACAACCGCAAAACCACGACCCGCTTCACCGGCACGTGCCGCTTCAATCGCAGCGTTCAATGCTAATAGGTTTGTCTGTTCTGAAATGCCTTGGATAGTACCAACCACACTGCCAATTGAGTCAACGCGTTCTTCTACTTGGTTTACCGCTGCTGCAGATGCTGCGATATCTGAAGATAGCTCACTCATCTTAGACACTGATCCTTGAACGAACTTCTGACCAGTAAGAGCTTGGCCTGATGCCTGTTCAGTCAATGACGAAGCGCTTTGTGCATGCTCAGCGACAGTTTGCACCGTCGACGTCATCTCACTCATTGCTGTTGCCAGTTGATCGATCTCGTTGAACTCTTCTTGAGCTGACTCTTTGGTTTCAGACATGCTGATGGTCATCACTTCCGTCAGAGCAAACAGCTCATCAGAAGAGGCCACCTGAGTTTTGATCATGTCGTTCAGTTGGACGCGAGTTTTTTCAAGTTCGCGTGCCACATCGCCGTATTCATCTTTACAGTCCATTTGAATCGGCACTGATAAGTTCTTATCTGCCATGGTTTTAATGGCGTCATTAAGGTATTGAGTCTGGCGCAGCATAACGCGCGCCGCTGCTAACAGAAGAACCACAAACACAATGATCATCAAGGCTGTTTGCCAAGCCACTTGAACTAGGTAAGTCTCGTAATGCTGTTGTGCGACTTGCGCATTGTTCGTTACAGCAAGCAATGAATCGTAAAACGTACTTGCGTCCCATAGCTGCTTCGAAATGATCAAGATAGTGCTGAATATCATCAACATGACCATTTTTGGAACGAGACGAACGTCAGAGATTACCCTTTCCCACGGCTTGAATGACAGTTTAGTCATTGTCAGTTCTCCATTAATTCTTATATATTGATGGCTTCTATATCCGCGAGGTGGCTATGTCAGTCAAAGTTCGCGATTTATTTTGAGCCTCGTATGAATGTTGAATAATACCAAAGACGCCACCAAGCCGATGAGCTTATTGTCACTGATTCTCTCTTTCTTAGCGTTATTTGTGATCTCAGGCTTATTGTTCGTACCGATCGATAAAGAATCGAAACAAGTCCTTATCGGCCTCGATTTTATAATCTGTAGTGTTTTTCTTTTTCAGCTCACAATTGATCTATTTAGATCACAAAACAAAAAAGAATTTCTAAAAGTACACTGGATCGATTTCTTAGCAAGTATCCCAATGATCGAGCCTCTTCGTTTCGCCCGTATTTTTCAAATTCTGCGAGTCATCTTAGTTCTGCGTTCAAGTAAACGTATTTTCAGAGAGTTATTTCGTAATAGGAAAGAGACCACTTTCGCTTCCATCATTCTGCTTTTGGTGATCTTACTGACTATCGGTGCTGGCACGATCCTGCTATTGGAACACAAAGATCCGAACGCCAACATCACTACAGGTCATGATGCTTTATGGTGGGCGTTTGTGACCATCAGTACTGTGGGTTATGGCGACCATTACCCAGTGACCACTTCCGGTCAGTTAGTGGCTTCAATGGTGATCATCTGTGGTGTCGGTGTGTTTGGTATGATTTCAGGCTTGATTACTTCTTTGATCACCTCCCCAACTCATCATGAGAATCAACGAGCGGAAAACAAAGAGAAACACCTTGAGAAGATCATCGAGCAGCAACAGAAAATCTTAGAGCGACTCGAAAAACTTGAGCAACAAACAAAAAAATAGGGCCGGAGCCCTATTTTCAAATTCATACTTCTATTGATACAGGTATCGAGTTTAGTCTTGCCAGTATGGCTCAACCTCAACACTGATTTGGCGTGTCTGTTCCATCGCATGCAGAATGGACACTTCTTGACGAGCTAACCAACGCTCTAGCTGAAGCTTCTCATCGCCTTCCAGCTTCTCAGTCAAAGGCTCTAATGTTTTAAGTGCCAGCAAGTCATCAATGCCTTGCACCATATCGGCCCAAGGTAAACGGAAACTGTTTCGCTCAGCGTCATCATACAAACTCGCGAAACCAACACCAGAATATAGGTTTCGCATCAAACGGTATTGCTGCTCAATATACGCTTGGCTGGTCATCACTCGCTCTGGCGGGAAAGCTTCCATCAAGTCTGCCCATGTGCGATCGAGTTGCTGCACGGAAAACCATTCGATACCACGACCCATTTGCTCACGCGCTTTCTCATCTAAGAAAGGCTGCCAGCCACGAGACAAGATCCAACGGCTCAAATCTAACAATAAACCGGTGTAACGAGCAGAGCTCAGCAAGGTAAGCAGATCTTCACGATCTGGCAGTTGCTCTTGCATCTCTTTAAGCTCAGCGACTAAGAACTTACGCGCATCGAGTTTACGTAGTACATGGCCTTTATCTTCCAGCAAGTCTTCGAAGTGATCATAGCTTTTCAGCCAGTCGAGCTCTTGCTCAAGCCACTTCAACTCTTGACGTAAAATAGCACTCGCACGTCTAGGGACAATGCCACCATAAATGGTGAAAGTCTGGCGGATAAAGCTCAGTGAATGACTGATCTCATGTAGCGCTTCAATCGATTGACGCTCAGTGAAAATCTGCTCGTGATAGTGCCAATGAGCGAGAGCATGCTCTAAAGATTGAATGAAACACGATTCAACGGTATCACTTTTGTCAGTATCAACTAAGGTCAAAGGAGTGACTTCATCTCCTTGATAACCTTGAGCAAGGCGGTAACCCTTAGCTGCTTTACTTAGGTTACCCAAACGCATGCCACCTTGTTCGCAGAATTGGCGAGACAATGTAAATAGCGCATCCGTTTGACCGGATTTAAGTTCCAATTCGACTTCGCAAATCGGTTCTTGCAGGTCGCCTGATTCAACAAAGCCTTGATCGAATGCGACCTCGACTTGGCTACCATCAGGCATACCAATCAACCACTGCTCACGCGTGAAGTTGGTAGAGAACAGAGGAGTCAGCTCAGCTTGCAACGTTTCGATGTCTTTACCTGCTGGCCAGATATCCTCTGGGTGCAGGGCTAACTTAGGTTCGTTGCTGTCGTGTTCTGCATTGTATTCAGGCCTTTGATGCAGGCCAGCAACCACACGACCAGCAGTCTTTACGGTTTGTACAAATACGTCATCAAAGCGTCGAATGCGTAAGCCTGTATCGTGCTTACGTAGCCAGTTGTCAGCGGTGTCAAAGTAGATGTTACCTAGCTCACGACAACTGTGCTGAAGTACTTTAGTTTCAGCAATTTTATTGCGTAAAGTCTCTGAAAATTCAGGAGAAACAAAAAACTTCAGTTCTATCTCGGTTTCCATAGTTATACCTTTCTGTGAAGATAGGGACAGGATATTGCCAATTTGAAAAGTCGGCAAGTCAGAAATATCGCCCTTATGATGATCTAAAACAGTTTTAATGAGAGATTGATTAGGTTAACATGCGCGACTTTGTAGCCATCGCTTAACATTTCACCATGAATATGGTGTATGTTGTTTTAAGGTTATTATTTATTAGGTTGGATGACCATGCCAGTAAATACAATTATGGGGTTATTTGCAAAGTCCCCAATTAAACCTTTGCAGCGTCACGTAGTATGCGTGAACGAATGTTGTTCTCACCTAGTTAATTTCTTTGAAGTTTCTTCAAAAGGTGACTGGGAAAAAGCATCAGAAATTCGAGCTCAAATTTCTCACCTTGAGAAAGAAGCTGACGTACTAAAACGTGAAATTCGCCTTAAACTTCCTCGTGGTTTGTTTATGCCAGTTGATCGCACCGATATGTTGGAGCTATTAACGCAACAAGACAAACTCGCAAACCTAGCGAAAGACATTGCTGGCCGTGTATATGGTCGTCAACTTGTCATTCCTGCTCCTATGCAAGAAAACTTCATCGCTTACGTTAAACGTTGTCTAGATGCAGCGAATCAAGCACAAAACGTAATCAATGAATTAGACGAATTACTTGAGACTGGCTTTAAAGGCCGTGAAGTAACACTCGTTGCCGAAATGATTCATCAATTAGATGTAATTGAAGATGACACGGATGCGATGCAGATCGAACTACGCCAACAACTAATGGCAATTGAAGGCGATCTGAATCCAGTTGATATCATGTTCTTATACAAAATTCTTGAATGGGTTGGTGGTATTGCAGATCAAGCACAGCGTGTAGGCGCTCGTCTTGAAGTAATGCTTTCTCGATCTTAAATCATACGTTAACCATATAACAAAGAGCATTTTTTGAACAAACCACTTATGCGCTGAGTATTCCTCTCGCTGAGCGGTTTTTTGCGTCTAAATTTGTTCCGCTTGTTATCAAACAACTAGGTATTACGATGGATATCCTTGCTAACTACGGCACTGTCCTGATTATTGTTGCAGCAGCTTTCGGTTTCTTGATGGCTATTGGTATTGGTGCAAATGACGTTGCGAACGCAATGGGCACCTCAGTAGGCTCTAAAGCTTTAACCGTTAAACAAGCGATCATTATCGCAATGATCTTTGAATTCGCAGGTGCTTACCTTGCGGGCGGCGAAGTAACAGACACGATCCGTAAAGGTGTTATCGAAACGTCTCTATTCGCTCATCAACCAGATGTACTTGTGTACGGCATGATGTCAGCACTTCTTGCTGCTGGTACATGGCTACTTCTCGCTTCTTACATGGGCTGGCCGGTTTCTACGACTCACTCAATCATCGGTGCAATCATCGGTTTTGCGTGTATTTCTGTAGGTACTGAAGCTGTAGACTGGAACAGTGTTCAAGGCATTGTGGGCAGTTGGATTATCACACCGGTTATTTCCGGTTTCTTCGCTTACGTCATATTTGTAAGTGCTCAACGACTGATTTTTGATACAGAGAACCCGCTATTTAACGCGAAACGCTTTGTACCGGTATACATGTTCATTACAACAATGGTAATTGCACTTGTAACCATCAAGAAAGGCCTTAAGCACGTTGGTCTTCACCTAAGCAACACTGAAGCATGGGTTTGGGCTGCTGGCGTTTCTGCGCTTGTAATGATCGGCGGTTACCTATACATCCAGAAGAAATTCGCTAACCGCGAAGAAGACCACGGCTTTGCAGGTGTTGAAGGCATCTTCTCTGTACTCATGGTTATCACAGCTTGTGCGATGGCATTTGCACACGGTTCAAACGACGTTGCGAACGCGATTGGTCCACTGTCTGCTGTTGTATCAACCGTTGAGCACATGGGTGAAATCACAGGTAAGAGTACTATCGCATGGTGGATTCTTCCTCTAGGTGGATTCGGTATCGTTGTTGGTCTTGCAACAATGGGTCATAAAGTAATGGCAACCGTTGGTACTGGTATTACAGAACTAACACCAAGCCGTGGCTTTGCTGCACAACTTGCAACTGCATGTACGGTTGTACTAGCTTCAGGTACTGGCCTTCCAATCTCTACTACACAAACACTCGTTGGTGCTGTTTTAGGTGTTGGTTTTGCTCGTGGTATCGCAGCACTAAACTTAGGCGTTGTACGTAATATCGTGGCTTCTTGGATTGTGACACTACCTGCAGGTGCTCTACTTGCTGTTGTGTTCTTCTACGGAATTCAAGCTGCGTTTACTATGTAATCGCGACTACGTTAGTGAATACTAGCGTCAGAACAGTGTGAGCTTCAGTAACGATATGTAAATGCCATGTCATTATTGACTCAAACGCACAGAAAGGGAGGCTTTGCCTCCCTTCTTTGTTGCACCGCATAAAGAAACTAAATATTATTTGCTGATTGAGGCTGACTCATACGCCTACCCAATTTGAATCGTTAAGGGATTTACTGTGAAAAAACTGATTAGCTTAGTTTTGTTCGCAATGCTTGCGGCTCCAGCTGCCTTTGCACAAGACCGTTATATTGCTGACAAACTATTTACTTATATGCATTCTGGCCCAAACAACACATTCCGTATCATCGGTAGTGTTGATGCTGGTGAAAAGATTACATTCCTACAAACTAACAAGAGTACGGGTTACACCCAAATTCAAGACAACCGTGGCCGTAAAGGTTGGGTTGAAAGCAAGTTTGTAAGCACTCAAGAAAGCATGGCACTGCGTATGCCTAAGCTAGAGAAAGAGCTGACGGAAGTTAAAGGCAAGCTAGCGAATGCTCGTCAGAGTGCTGACAGCGAAAAAGCTGGCCTAGCAAGCTCTCTAGATTCTCGTAACAAGCAGATTGCTGAACTAGAACAGAACTACAGTGAAATTAGCCAACAGCTAACGAGTTCTCAAACAGAGAACCGTGAACTGCGCGCTAAGCTAGACACTCAAAAAGACGACCTACTATTGAAGTACTTCATGTACGGTGGTGGTGTTGCGGGTATTGGTCTACTTCTAGGCCTTGTTCTGCCACACATCATGCCTCGTCGCAGAAAATCACCAAACGGTTGGGCGTAGACGTAACGCTTGTATTAGGTACAGTAAATTCAGTATCGAAGATCAAAAAGGAGCACCGAGGTGCTCCTTTTTATTTGTCTGTTATCTAGATACCTTTAGAGCTCGCTAGCCTTTCCACTCGTACAGAGCTGGGATTTCTATCTTCTGCTGATTGAACTCTATGATCACCGATTGTGGCTTAATCTCCAGCAATTGAATGTCTTGTCCAATCCAATCTCCTTGCGCCACTTCTTGACCGTTCACTTTTACCCAACGCTTGGTTTCGCTGCTCGAGTACATATGGGTTTGTAGGTCTAACTTAGGAAGGACGCCTGATAAGCTATTGGTGTGCGTTTCCAACTCAATGACCTGAGAACCCCTTTGCCCTGAGGGTCTAGAATCCATCGGCTCAGGAGCGCTTTGTTGCTCCCCCATAATGGATTCAAGCTTCAATGCCAAATCAGGTGGCAACTCACTGAGGTCTAGCCCTTGCAGCAGATCACTGTCCGATTGTAAGTCACTATTTGATTGCTGATCAGTGCTTGATTGCAGAGCAGTCGTTTCATCACTCGCGCCTGGCTGAACGGATGACGATTCAGAACTGGCTGTCATTTGAGTGTTGTTATCAGCATTAGCGAAGATCACTGTTGAGCCACCAGCGGTGTTTGCACGATTAGCGCCAGAATCAATCTGTGCATACATCTCTTGGCGTGGCAATGCTTTCAACGGTTGGCTCGCCGGTGCAGGGCGAACGGTGAACAAGGCATCTTCTTCCTCAGACACGGCATCCATGCTTGCTATATCAGCATCCGCAATTTCAGGCTCAATGTCTGATTCAGTTTTAAATTCTGGCAGAGCGACATTGGCAGCTTGGTTCACGGCTTCTTGTTGTTGGATATACGATTGATAAGCCAAGACGCCACCCACCAACAAAGAAGGAACCAAGATTAAGAGTAGCCCCATCGCTAACGATGAACCTCGCTTGTTGCTCATCCCTTTTGCAGAATTAGGAACATGATGATTCTGGTAGACTTTGAAGCTTGGTTTGCTAAGAGAGTGCTGATTAATAGAAGATGGCTTGTGAGACGGCTGTTTAAGTTCGTGCATAATACGTGACATTAGCTTTCGCCCCCTTCTAGTGACATCAGCTTAGGCGAATCGAGTTGAGCTAATCTCTGCAATCTTGCTAAGGTGCGCTTACCTGCAATGCCATCAACAGACATACCTTGCCACGTTTGAAATGCTTCGATTTTCATTTTTAACTCATAATCAAATACATCACTACCGGAAACAACCTCTCCTAATACTTCAGAAAGCAGTAGATCAAGCAAAGCAACCGCTTCACCTTGATAGCCCTCTTTAAGGGTCTCTCGCAGCGGCTGCTTCCAAATAGCGACGTAATCGCCTTGCCAGATTTGCTCTAAGGATTGCTTCGGCATCACCAACAGCTTTTCATTAACCAGCAACTCGACAGAATCCTTAGACACGCCATACAGCACAGCAAACACTGGTTTTTGGTCTATGTCGAGATTAAGTACCACAGGAACACCAAGTTCTAACAAGGTATCCAAACTGGCCTGCTGCTGCTCACACACAAAAACACTTTGTGGCTCACTTAAGCACAATCCATCACGCAGTGAAGATTGATATCCCCACAGCGTATACAAGTCTTTGATAGCGAGAGAACGATTGGTCCCCTGCATCAAATGTTGTTGAATGTGTTGTGGCAATTCAAACTTGGCAGGTTTTGGCTCAGCAACCAACTTAGGAACATCTGATACCAAAGAACGCTGAGTACGTGCTAACACTTCCGTCTTTGCTCCATTTGATGCATCCGTAGGCAACCAAGCATTGATATAGCTTGGAGCGAAGTTAAAGGTCGCTATTGCAAGACCAACGCTTAACGTCGCAATCCCTGCGTATTGGAATAACTTAGGCGCGACACGAGAAGTTAGAGCTTTCTCGACGTGATACACATCGGCCTGAAAGGACATAACCTGCTGACACGCTCGGTTAACCGTTTCATTGCTCGGTAGCTGCTCACCGTCATGAAAAGCCAACTGCAGTGCTTTATCACACACCAAGTTAATGAGCCTTGGAATACCATGCGTATATTGAGCAATCAGCTTGATAGAACGGTTCGAAAACAACATCTGCTCGCCACCCGCCGTCTCCAAACGAAACGCGATGTACTTGCCCGTTTCTTCGGTATTAAGAGGCAGTAAGTGATAACGACCAGTAATGCGCTGTGCTAGCTGACGTAGCTGCGTGGTTTGTAAGTGCTGTTGTAATTCCGGCTGGCCGACCAACAGTACTTTTAACAGCTTACGATTGTCGGTTTCCAAGTTTGTTAGAAGGCGTAACTGCTCCAACACATCGGCAGCGAGGTGTTGGGCTTCATCGATCACCAATAGGGTTTGAATGCCTTCGGCATGGCTATCAAGTAGAAAATAATGAATAGCCTGACTGAGCTGTTTCAACGATGCTTGTTCTGGGTACTCGACCTCAAACTCATCGCAGATAGCTTCTAGTAAATCCGTATTTGAAAACGTAGGGTTAAGTATAAGGCCAGCCTGAGTATGACTATCCAATGAAGACAACATCGCCTTAGCGACCGTTGTTTTCCCTGTACCAACCTCACCAGTAAGCATCGCAAAGCCCCCACCCTCGCCTAAACCGGCTTGTAGGTTCTGCATCGCTTCTTGATGGCGCTGACTCAAAAACAAGTAGCGAGAATTTGGTACAATCGAAAATGGCATCTCAACGAAGCCAAAATATTCCTTATACATGTGCTGCCCTATAATTACGATTAATGGAAAGTACCATTGCTTGCAGTAAAGTCCAGCAGTGATAAAACATTTCGAGGTGATAAGTTGCAAATTTACGATAGCCTACCAAAAGACAACGGGCTACAACGCTATCTAGTCGGTGGAGCAGTGCGCGATAAGCTGCTCAATATTGATAGTTATGATAGAGATTGGGTCGTGGTAGGGAGTACCCCTCAAGAGATGGAAAACCTTGGCTTTACTGCTGTGGGAAAAGATTTCCCGGTATTCTTGCACCCAAAAACCAAAGAAGAGCACGCACTGGCTCGCACTGAGAGAAAATCAGGCTCTGGTTACACAGGCTTCGAATGTTACTTCGCGCCAGACGTGAGTTTGGAAGAAGACCTGATGCGTCGAGATCTGACCATCAACGCTATAGCTCAAGATGATAAAGGCCAACTTCACGATCCTTATCATGGCCAGAAAGATCTCTCGGATCGTATCTTAAGACACGTTTCAGACGCTTTTGTTGAAGACCCTCTTCGTGTACTGCGTGTGGCTCGCTTCGCCGCCAAGCTTCACCATCTTAACTTCACGGTTGCACCTGAAACCATGGATATTATGAGTGAGATCGTCCAATCTGGTGAGCTGGCACACCTTACTGCAGAGCGAGTTTGGCAAGAGTGGCATAAGTCTCTTAGTACACCGCACCCTGAAGTGTTCCTCTCTGTATTGAAAGAGTGTGGTGCATTGGCAGTCGTATTACCTGAGATTGACGCTCTATTTGGCGTCCCTCAACCTGAAAAATGGCACCCTGAAATCGACACGGGTATTCACACCCTGATGGTTGCTCAGCAAGCTGCACTATTAAGTCCATCGCTACCGGTACGGTTTGCAGCTCAAGTGCATGACTTAGGTAAAGGCGTCACACCACAAGCTGAATGGCCAAGCCATAAAATGCACTGCCACACAGGTGTTAAGATAATCAAGAAACTGTGTGAGCGAGTGAGAGTGCCCAATGAATTCAGAGATCTCGCACTATTAGTGTGTGAGCAACACTCAAACATTCATCGTGCTGGCGAGCTTAAGCCGACAACTTTCCTTAAGGTTCTCAACAAGTTCGATGTTTGGCGTAAACCAGACCGCCTTAACGACATCTTGCTTTGCTGCCAAGCCGACCACGCAGGCCGTAAAGGGTTGGAAGATCAACCTTACCCTCAAAAAGCGCGTTTTGAAGTGGCTTACCAAGCGGCGCTTCAAGTTGAAGTCAAAGCGATCATTGCCGATGGTTTTCAAGGCAAATATATTCGAGAAGAACAAGAGAAGCGTAGAGCCATCGCAATTGAAAACGCCCTATCAGAGCTCGCTAGCAGTTAATCGTCACCGTTCTAATTAAACCGCATTAAAAAACCCGCGACTAGGCGGGTTTTTCCGTTTCAATCTGTAGGACGAAACATTTGTCTACGTAAGTCGAGTGTTACTGCATCATTAAGAAAGCAAACAGACCACAACCTAAAATCAGGCGGTAGATAACGAACGGTGTCATGCCCATACGAGAGATAAGCTTCAAGAAGAAGTGGATACAGATGTAAGCACTGATGAAAGACACCGCAACGCCCGTTAGCAAAGTGCCAACATGGATTGGGTCACCGCTAGTCACCAACTTAAGACCTAAATAACCACCCGCCAGAGTGATGATTGGGATAGACATTAGGAAAGAGAATCGAGCTGCCGCTTCACGAGTGAAACCAAGGTAAAGCGCCGCGGTAATGGTTGCGCCAGAACGAGACGTGCCCGGAATGATCGCCATTGCTTGAGCAAGACCAATAAACAGCGCCTTTTTCCAACCCGCTTGGTATTCGTCATCGCGCAGGCTTGAGTTCTTGTCCACCCACCATAGCAATAGACCAAAGATAATCGTTGTCGTCGCGATCACCCACGCACTGCGTAAGTAAAGCTCAACAATATCTTTCATCAACAAGCCAAAGATACACGCAGGAATCGTCGCGAGAATGATCATCCACGCTAACTTCGCTTCTTTACTGCGATCGCCTTTAAACACTGAACCAAAGAATGCGCTCAACAGAGAGACCACTTCTTTACGGAAATAGATAACCACGGCTGCCAAAGTACCAACGTGGACAGCCACATCAAAAGCCAGACCTTGATCTTCCCAGCCTAAAACAGCAGAAGGAAGGATTAGGTGTGCAGAACTGGAAATAGGTAAAAACTCTGTAAAGCCTTGCACCAACGCCAATATAAACGCTTCAAAATAACTCATTACTTACCTTAAAAATTATAGTTTTATATCTACGACAGAGAGCGAATCTAATTGCTGCATCTTCTGCCATATTTCACTGACGGTTCTTCCGTCTTGCGGGATCACTCGCGCAGGACAAAGATCATAAAGCGGTTGTGTTACAAAAGGATATTTGTAGATATCACTGCGTGGTAATTCTGGTTCACGCTCAGAAACCTCCTCTCCAAACAGCACAATATCAAGATCGAGTTTTCGATCTTGTAGTTTGTGCGCATCTTGAGAGCGACCCCATTTAAACTCAATTTTACGCAGCTGCTGTGAAAATTCAGTCAATGAGAGTGACGTGTCGAGCTCTATCACAAAGTTATAAAACGGATGGCTATTAAAACCCACAGGCTCACAGTGATAGATTTTAGAGCATTTAAGGTTAGTCCCTAACGATTGAAGCTCTGTCCATGCCACCCTTGCATGCTTATCGCGGTCTATGTTCGTGCCAACACCAACATAGGCTACTGTCATGCTTGACCTCGTTCGATGATCACACCAACGGCTTTTGCTTGTGGCACTGCGCCAGGTTTAGCCAAGCGGATTTTAATCCACGGCACAGAAAATTGAGTCATGATCAATTCAGCGACTTCTTCAGCCACACGTTCAACCAATAGAAATCGGCCATTCGCAATGTGATCAAGTACAGCTGTACTCACAGTCGAGTAGTCCAAAGCATCAACCACATCATCACTCTTACCCGCTGGGCGGTTGTCATGAGCCATTTCAATATCAAGCACAAGTTTCTGTTTAATCTCTTGTTCCCAATCGTAAACACCAATCGTTGTAATTACTTCTAGCTGTTCAATGAAAACTTTATCCAGTGCCATGACTTGTCCTTTTAGAGGTCGGATACCCATATGGGGGAAAAAAACGTATTATTTGCGTAATTCGAGATATGATATCAATTACTCTTGGATTGAGCATTATTTTCCCATCGTTAGGCTTATAACCGTTTAAGGAAAGACATGACCCCATTGGCACTAATCATGATCATTGCAGCCTATTTGCTAGGTTCAATCTCTAGTGCGGTCTTGATATGCCGAGTCTTAAGACTTCCTGATCCAAGAACGGTAGGCTCCAATAACCCGGGCGCCACCAATGTACTGCGCGTTGGCGGTAAAGGCGCCGCTGCTGCCGTCCTCCTGTGTGACATGCTGAAAGGCACTATCCCTGTCTGGCTTGGCTACTACCTCAAGATCGACCCAATCATTCTTGGGGTTGTCGCAATTGCGGCGTGTCTAGGTCATATGTATCCGATCTTCTTCCACTTCAAAGGTGGTAAAGGCGTGGCAACTGCACTCGGAGCTATCGCCCCAATAGGATTCGATCTAACCGGAATGATCATGGCAACTTGGTTAGTGGTCGCGTTTTTGTTTCGTTACTCTTCTTTAGCTGCACTGGTTACTGTGCTACTTGCCCCTTTCTACGCTTGGTTAGTCAAACCTCAATACACACTGCCTGTAGCCATGTTGTGTTGTTTGATCGTGTTGCGTCACCATCAGAATATCCGCCGCCTACTCGATGGCAGCGAACCAAAACTCGGACAAAAAAAATCGGCTTAAACTGTCACGTCTAAGCCGAACCATAATATTCAGTATTTAAAGCTTACAGCAGATGTTTATCTAAAAACGTCTTCAGCATTGTGTTCACAAACTCTGGTTGCTCTAACGAGCTAATATGACCTGCGCCAGGAATCACCACTAATTCACTGCCCGTAATGCAATCGTGCATTAGGTATGACTCAAGTACCGGACGTGGTTTATCTTCTTGTCCTACAGCAATCAAAACAGGCAGAGCAAAGTTCTCTACCGATTCAATCATATCGCGACGTCCAAACACCATTCGACCAATTCGTGCCACTTCTTCAGCGTTGTCGCCCTCAAGAGCTGATAACTGCTGAGTAAAACCTTCAACTAAAGCTGGCGTGTTGGTTTGAGCATCATTAGCGAAGAACAGTGGCACAACCGCTTCAACAACTGGCTGAGGGACCGTCTTGGTTTGAGTGATTGTATCTAACATGCTGAAGTATTTCGCGTGAGCAACTTCTGGCTCTAGACCTACAAAAGTATCCATTAGAACCAAAGACTTAATACGTGAAGGTGCAAGTTCCGCTAACTCAGTACCCCACATACCGCCAACCGATAAGCCAACCACTGAGAATTCTTCGATCTCTAAATGATCAAGCAGAGCCAAAACGTGCTGAGCGTAATCTTTCAAGTTACGCATCGAAGTGGGTGCTGCTTGAGATTCACCATGAGACCAAAGCTCTGGAACAATACAGCGATACTGAGTTTTTAACGCTTCGATCTGCGGCTTCCACATTGCACTATCCCAAAGGTAGCTGTGGCCGAGTACAACAACAGGGCCTTGACCTTCATCTAGGTACGCCATCGATTGATTGTCTACTGTGAACTTGTTCATTTTCTTCCCTAATCTCTATCAGCAATTATTTATCGACATACAGTCGGTAAGCTAGGATATAAAAACGGCCGCACAAGGCGACCGTTTATCGAAACACTATAGTCAATTACGCAATTGGCTCTAGCTGGTCAATAGGCCAACGCGGTGTGGCATGAACAGACAAATCAGCCGTTTCGCCATTCTTTAGGCGCTGCATGCCCGCATAAGCGATCATCGCACCGTTATCTGTACAGAATTCAGTGCGTGGGTAGTACACCTCACCACCGATTTTCTTAGCAAGAGCTTCAAGCTCAACACGCAGTTGTTTGTTGGCACTAACACCGCCAGCAATCACTATACGTTTCATGCCCGTTTCAACCAAGGCACGCTTACACTTGATTACTAAGGTTGCACAAACGGCTTCTTGGAACGCGTAAGCAATATCAGCGCGAGTTTGGTCATCATTATCGTTATCACGAATGGTATTCGCTGCAAACGTCTTCAAACCAGAAAAGCTCATATCTAAACCCGGACGATCGGTCATTGGACGCGGGAACTTAAAACGACCCGGAGTGCCTTTTTCTGCCAAGCGAGAGAGCAGTGGACCACCAGGGTAATCTAAGCCCATCAGTTTCGCGGTTTTATCAAACGCTTCACCCGCTGCATCATCAATCGATTCACCGAGGATTCGGTATTCACCAATACCTTTCACTTCTACCATCATGGTATGCCCGCCAGAAACCAGCAGAGCCACAAATGGGAATGGAGGTGGGTTGTCTTCTAACATTGGCGCAAGAAGGTGACCTTCCATATGGTGAACAGGCACAGCAGGCACCCCCCACGCATAAGCAATACTGCGACCAATCGTTGCACCTACAAGCAGTGCACCCACTAAACCAGGGCCAGCTGTGTAAGCCACACCATCAATGTCTTTCGACGTTAGGTTCGCTTCAGCTAATGCCGCTTTAATAAGAGGAATTGTTTTTTTCACGTGGTCACGCGAAGCTAGCTCAGGCACCACACCACCGTAATCGGCGTGCAGCTTTACTTGGCTATATAATTGATGAGAAAGCAGCCCTTGCTCATCATCATAAATCGCGATTCCTGTTTCATCACAAGAGGTTTCAATACCAATAATGCGCATAATTTTCTCGGCACGCTTTCGTCTAAAATGGGAAATTAGCGCAATATTACCCTGCCTAAGCTCTTCAAACAAATATTGTACAGACTATAATCGACAAAGTGCTTTACAAAGCCACTGTGATCGGATTAAAATTCCGCACCATTTTTGATCAAGCTGGTTAATGGCCAAACGCGAATAGAGAGTTAGCTCGATGGGTAACTTCTCTGATTTGGTACTGAGTGGCCAGCGATAATGAATAACCCCTGAGGTGAAAGGCATATGCCAATAGTTAAAGTACGTGAAAACGAACCGTTCGACGTTGCACTACGTCGTTTCAAGCGCTCTTGTGAAAAAGCAGGTATCCTTTCTGAAGTTCGCCGTCGCGAGCACTACGAAAAGCCAACTACAGTTCGCAAACGCGCTAAAGCAGCGGCTCAAAAGCGTCACGCTAAGAAGCTAGCTCGCGAAAACGCACGTCGCGTTCGCCTGTACTAATAACTTAATCCATAAGGACTGAGTTATGGCTCTTATTGAACAACTCAAAGAAGAGCAAAAATTAGCGATGAAAGCCAAGGACAAACCGCGCCTTGGCACTATCCGCTTAGCTCTTTCAGCAATTAAGCAACGTGAAGTTGACGAACGGATCACTCTGAACGACGACGACATTCTTGCTGTATTAGTTAAAATGGTTAAGCAACGTCGCGATTCTGTTGCTCAATATGAATCAGCAAATCGTCAAGATCTTGCTGACGTGGAAAAAGCAGAAATTACGGTACTTGAAGGCTTTATGCCTCAACCGCTAACTGATGAAGAAGTTATTGCACTACTTGATAGCGCAATCGCCGAAGCTCAACCAGCGGGCATGCAAGACATGGGTAAAGTAATGGCTATCTTGAAACCACAAATTCAAGGGCGTGCAGATATGGGTAAAGTTAGTGGTTTAGTTCGTTCTAAACTCGCTTAATCCCAAATCAAATTGCAACAAGCCGTGCAATCCTTCGGAACGCACGGCTTGTTTGTATCTGTAACCTATTCAAACTATTATTATCCACACTCTCAGTTAGTGCATTTTTCTAAGGTTTTATGGCAGGACACATCCCGCGTAGTTTCATCGATGATCTCCTAGCGCGTCTCGACATTGTCGACATTGTGGACGCACGCGTGAAACTTAAGAAAAAAGGCAAAAACTATGGTGCTTGTTGCCCATTCCACAACGAAAAGACCCCTTCTTTTAGCGTAAGCCAAGAAAAACAATTTTATCACTGCTTTGGTTGTGGCGTACACGGTAATGCTATCGACTTCATTATGGAGTTCGAACGTCTCGATTTTGTTGAAGCGATTGAAGAGCTTGCCTCTTTCTTAGGCCTCGATGTTCCTAGAGAGCAACGTAGCGGCGAGATATCAACAGCACCAAGAGCCAACAGCGAACAAAAACGTAACCTCTACGATTTGATGGGCGGCATCAGTAATTTTTACCGCTCTCAACTGAAAATATCAGCCAACAAACCTGCGATTGATTACCTAAAGAATCGTGGCCTTTCGGGCGAGATCGTCCAGAAGTTTGGCATTGGTTATGTGGCCGATGAGTGGGACTTAGTTCGTAAGAACTTTGGCCAACAGAAAGAAGCCCAAGACATGCTCGTAACTGGCGGCATGTTAATTGAGAACGATAAAGGTAACCGATACGACCGATTCCGTGGACGCGTAATGTTCCCGATTCGCGATCGTCGTGGCCGTGTGATTGGTTTTGGTGGTCGTGTATTAGAAGACGGTACTCCAAAATATCTCAACTCACCAGAAACGCCTATCTTCCATAAAGGTAAAGAGCTTTACGGCCTTTATGAAGTGCTGCAAGCCTACCGTGAACCGCCGCAAATACTTGTGGTTGAAGGTTACATGGATGTCGTGGCATTAGCGCAATATGGTGTTGATTACTCAGTAGCATCACTGGGCACATCGACAACCGGTGACCACGTTCAAATGCTGTTCCGCCAAACCAGCACAGTGGTTTGTTGTTACGATGGTGACCGAGCAGGTAAAGAAGCCGCGTGGCGCGCACTAGAAAATGCCCTTGAGTACCTGAAAACCGGTAACACACTCAAGTTTCTATTCTTGCCCGACGGTGAAGACCCAGACAGCTATATAAGAGAACACGGCAAAGCCGCTTTCGAACAGCTTGTTCAAAATGCGACACCGCTTTCGACCTATTTGTTCGATAACCTGATTGAAATACACAAGTTAAACTTGGGAACAACCGAAGGGAAATCGGCACTGCGCGCACACGCTAGCGCATTGATTAACAAAATCCCTGACAGTTACTTCCAAGAGTTGCTCGAAAAATTGCTCGATGAGCGAACTGGATTTGATAACCAATTGCGACGTGCGCGTGTTCATACACAGAACCCGACACCTCAACCGCATAAAGAGCTGAAACGCACTCCAATGCGTGAAGTTATCGCTTTGCTTATCCAAAATCCGAGCTATGCTGATATGGTACCGGATTTATCAAGTGTCAAAGGCTTACAATTGCCTGGGCTAAGTTTATTCGTCGAAGTACTTGATAAATGCCACGCGCATCCCCATATCAACACAGGCCAATTATTAGAGCATTGGCGACACAATAAACATGAGGCTCTTCTGTCTCGTCTCGCGAGCTGGGAAATCCCCCTCGACGAAGACAATCAAGAAGACATATTTTTAGACTCATTGGACAATATACTTGCCCAGTGCGTTGAAAAACAAATTGAAAACCTGCAGGCCAAAGCAAGAAGCGTCGGTTTATCAGCCGAAGAAAAAAGGGAGCTACTAGCTTTAATGCTAGATCTAAAAGCGTAACCCTGTTTGATTAGTCAGCATTTAATAAATTTGTTAACATAATTGGTTTGCATTTGAGAATGCAACGTCCTTCACCAGACCTGAAGTTGGATATCATCTATGGATCAAAATCCGCAGTCACAGCTTAAATTACTTGTTATTAAAGGCAAGGAACAAGGCTATCTGACCTACGCCGAAGTAAACGACCACCTACCTGCAGAAATCGTGGATTCTGAACAGGTAGAAGACATCATTCAAATGATCAACGACATGGGTATCAAGGTAGTTGAAACTGCACCTGATGCTGATGATCTAGCACTTAATGATGACGATGCCAATATAGATGAAGATGCAGCCGAAGCTGCAGCTGCTGCGCTTTCAAGCGTAGAAAGCGAGATTGGCCGTACTACTGACCCAGTTCGTATGTACATGCGTGAAATGGGTACGGTTGAACTACTGACTCGTGAAGGCGAAATCGACATTGCGAAACGTATTGAAGATGGTATCAATACAGTTCAACTATCGGTTGCTGAGTACCCAGGCACTATTCCATACATCTTGGAACAGTTTGACCGCGTACAAGCAGAAGAGATTCGCTTAACAGACCTAATCAATGGCTTTGTTGACCCAGACGACGATGGCACAGCTGCGCCAACGGCGACTCACATCGGTTCAGAACTTGCTGAAACTGATCTGGAAGACGAAGACAAAGAAGACGCTGAAGACGACGAGGAAGAGGAAGAAGAAGATACAGGTATCGATCCTGAGCTTGCTCTTGAGAAGTTCACAGCGCTTCGTACTAGCTACCAGAACCGTCAGCTAGCGATCAACGAGTACGGCCATGAAAGCCCGAAAGCAACGCTTGCAACGACAATGATGCAAGACGTATTCAAAGAGTTCCGTCTAACACCAAAACAGTTTGATTACCTAGTAAACGAACTGCGTAACTCTATGGATCGCGTACGTACTCAAGAACGCCTAATCATGCGTCAAACGGTTGAGTACGGCAAAATGCCGAAGAAATCTTTCATTGCTCTATTTACTGGTAACGAATCTAGCGAAGCATGGTTGGATGAAGTTCTTGCTTCAGACAAGCCATACGCAGAAAAGATCAAACGTAACGAGCACGACATCCGTCGCTCTATCCAAAAACTGGATATGATCGAACGTGAAACGTCTCTTACTGTTCAAAGCATCAAAGATATCAGCCGTCGTATGTCTATCGGTGAAGCGAAAGCTCGTCGTGCGAAGAAAGAGATGGTTGAAGCGAACTTACGTCTAGTAATCTCGATTGCTAAGAAGTACACAAACCGTGGTCTACAATTCCTGGATCTAATCCAAGAAGGTAACATCGGTCTGATGAAAGCGGTAGATAAGTTTGAATACCGTCGTGGTTATAAGTTCTCTACTTACGCTACTTGGTGGATCCGTCAAGCAATCACTCGTTCGATTGCCGACCAAGCTCGTACTATCCGTATTCCGGTTCACATGATCGAAACGATCAACAAACTAAACCGTATCTCTCGTCAAATGCTACAAGAGATGGGTCGTGAACCACTTCCGGAAGAGTTGGCTGAGCGCATGCAAATGCCTGAAGACAAGATCCGTAAAGTACTGAAAATCGCTAAAGAGCCAATCTCAATGGAGACACCAATCGGTGACGACGAAGATTCGCACCTAGGTGATTTCATCGAGGATACAACGCTAGAACTGCCTTTAGACTCTGCAACGGCAACCAGCCTGCGCGGCGCAACTAAAGACGTTCTTGCAGGCCTAACTCCTCGTGAAGCGAAAGTACTGCGTATGCGTTTCGGTATCGACATGAACACTGACCACACTCTAGAAGAAGTGGGTAAGCAGTTCGACGTTACTCGTGAACGTATCCGTCAGATCGAAGCAAAAGCACTGCGAAAACTTCGTCACCCAAGCCGCTCAGAAACTCTGCGTAGCTTCCTAGACGAGTAATCGCACGCTTTAGTGTGGTTAGCTTTTAAGCATAAATAAGAAAAGGTGAGCGTTGGCTCACCTTTTTTTTATCTGTGTGATTTAAGTGGCTAAGATGTAAGCGGAATTGCCCCTTATAGTGTCTAGACACCATTGAACGCTTCCCCTATAATCTATGCCCTACGGCCCCTTAGCTCAGTGGTTAGAGCGCACGACTCATAATCGTTCGGTCCCCAGTTCAAATCTGGGAGGGGCCACCAAATTCCGATAAGGCTCATGAAGAAATTCATGGGCCTTTATCTTTTCTAGTCCTTTCCATATCCGGTCTTCGATTACTTCCTATAAGTACGATTCCATTAGCGCCAGTGAAACACTCCACCTAATCACCACAGAACCCGTAAATCTATCTCAGGCTGATATCGACCATCAGTAAGCTCTCTCATCTGTACGGCACGATTCTGCGCTAGATACATACCACTTAACATCAGAACAGAACCCCAGAAAAACTTCCCGACTAAACCAACAAAAATATAACCAACATTCCGTTCCATTCGGTTCAGTAATTTATATAGATATAAATAAGATACCTAAATGGAGTTCTAGCTGAGATCAGTCAGGAGACTCAGCACCGAAGATTAGAACCAGATGACTGTTGAACAATGATGACCAATTACCCTCAGTGGTAATTGGTCTGATATCTCTTAAGTGATTTAGGTTAGTAGTCAGCAGCAGTGAACCTCAGAGCTAGAAACGAAGGCTAATCACTGGACTGGTATTTATACTGGAGTCGGTAATCTCAACGCTAGGAGTGGCTCTAGGGCGAATCTCGTATGAGTTGGGGGGAGAAGTTGGGTTAGCGAATGGGTTAGTGTAATCAGATGGAAATCTAGCGTGGGTATCCCGTCGACGACGACGGCAATAGACCTAAAATCAGGTTGAAAGACCGGACTAGGACCGGACCGACGACGCCGTCGACAAAACTTAGGGAAAGTAATTACTGAAGAGGTTAGGTAGAACAAGGGCTAGAGAGAGATTACAGGGCCTGTCTGGTGTGACCGACCCAGCGACTTAGGATTTTAGGTTGGTGAGGGTTACAGATCGAGCATGAAAGATGGTAAGTACACATTGATGTCATTGTTAACTTTGTGCTGCACTTTATCGATGATAGAAAAATCTTCATTTTCGAACCAAATCAAATAAGTATCTGCATTTTCTCTGTGGAATCGTGGCTGAACAATTACCGCATCCGCATAGCTAAGTCCCAATGCATGCCCTATTTCTAAAACGGTTTTATCAGAATTAGAATCCAAAACAGTTAGGGTGATTCCGGTAATACCTTTCTCTTTCCAGCCTCTAAGAAATCCTGACCACAGGTTAGCCTTCAGATTTGATGATTCCTTGAACTTATCGGCGTTCCATACCAAAAAGAGAGATGGCTTATCACTGTAAGTGATACAGACTTCAGCCAACCGAGTATCCAGTAGAGCAGCTTTAAAAGCCGACTCATTGTTTGGGTTAAAGGTAATGCTAGGCTTACGTTCAGGTGTTTTGGACACTGAATCCAGTAAACGATTAATCACAGTATCTGGGGTGTCAAAGCCTTTCGCTAGCTCAGACAAACGTTCGTATGTTTTTTGGGAAATATCGATCTTCATAAATCACCACAGAATCATAAAAGGAATAAAATAAATCATATATGATTGAGTTATGATTTCAATGGTTGATTGATGATTTGTCAAATAAAATGTTTTTTGGCTGCCCCCGAATCTTCTTGAAAGTCAGACTCATATTAAATTTATGATCCTGATAATCATGGAGTTAATCATGCTCAAAATAACTAACCTTCAACAAATCATAACCCTACCAACCACGACAACTCTGCAAGAACAAATCAAATCCATACTCACCGAACCATTCCACGATGACGCTGAAACCCAACAGGTATGGGATGAACTACAATGTGAACTCTGGTTCCTCTCCTCAATTAATGACCTAAACGCTGTCGTCGACGATATCGAACTGCTGAAACGAGCCCTAACCTATACCGAATTCGACGATGAGCTAGATTACGGGGCTTCTATATCCCTAAGCATTGTCGAGGCCAGTGGTAAAGGCCTCTACCTATTAATGCCTAATACACTCCGCACTGAATTACGCCAGCATTTCTCAATCTCTGATGAGTAAGGAGGTATCCAATGCAATCTCGTAAATTCAAATTCAATAAACGCCAACTTGATTCATTACCGTCGACGCCGTCGACAAGTCGAAGTAAAGAAACTGAGTACACGGATGAGCTCTGTAGTGGCCTGAAAATAATTATCAACAGGAAAGGGAGAAAGCGCTTCTTATTCAGGTACACCTATTTTGGTAAAAAAAAATCTGTTCAATTAGGTGAATACCCAGCGCTAGATATCAACACTGCTAGGCAGATAGCTAATGACCACAAGCGAGAGATAGCACTGGGTAATGACCCTAAGGCAATGAGGGATGAAAAATCCAATGTGCTCACGTTTCAAGAATTTGCGGAAGAACACTACTTGCCCTACGCCCGTATGAACAAACTCACCGCTAAGAATGATGTCGGTAACTTAAAGCTGCATTTTTACCCGAAATGGGGCAAGAGGAGCATCACCGATATCAACCAACAAGACATTCAAAAGCTACTAGATGGAGTTCTAGAAACAAGGAAGCCATCCACTGTAAATAGATTGCGTTCCCTAGCCCTTAGAATGTTCAGATTAGCGATGGAGTGGGGGTTCGTGGACAAGAATCCGGGACAGTACATAAGGAAGCTCAAGGAGAACAATCTAAGAAACAGATTCCTGAACCGCAAAGAGGTTTCATCCTTCATCAAGGCATGTAATGAGGAACCCAATCGCACCCAAGGGAATGCCTTAAAATTCGCACTGCTTACCGGGATGCGCATAGGTGAAATTACTAACTCTAAGTGGGACTGTCTTACCGTCGACGACGACGGCAATTGGAGCCTATTCCTACCCCACACCAAATCGGGGTTATCAAGGACGGTTTTACTCAATAATTTAGCTAAGGAGATTATACATGACCAACGACGATTTCAGATACGTAAGAACCCCTATATCTTTGCCGGAGATGCACCCGGTAGACCTATCGCACATCCAAAGAAGGCATTCGCTCGAATCAAGAAAGCAGCAGGTATATATGATGATATGCGCATACATGACCTCAGGCACTCTTTCGCTTCGATCCTTATAAACAGTGGTAACGCCACGCTCTATGATGTTCAGCATTTACTTGGGCACCAGAGCCCTCAAACTTCGACTAGGTATGCTCATTTGGCTAGTTCTAGGCTAAGGGAGGTAAGTGCTAATGTGTCAGTGTTGGTAGGGGATGTGAGTAGTTAGATAAATCTATAAAAAAGTACTAAAAATTAAGCATAAATGGGACTTGTTTAATTACAAGTCCCATTTATGGTAGCTGATTTCGAAGTGGCTATTTAGCATTCATTGCTTGTTTATAGGTATCCTTGCAATAATCAACTTTATTAGTTTCTGAAGCGAAAAGTAATAACTTCTCGTCATAGACACCTTTAAATACGCTTCTATACTTTTCACTGCTATTATTAGCTTCATCTAGTAAATCTTGAGCCATATCTTCCAGTTTTTTACTAACGATATAGTCATCAACTAAGTAAGAGCACATAAAAAAATCTACGTATATAGTTCCCTTATCTATTGCTTCAGCATTTGAACCTAAAGCACCAAACAAGTGTGGGGAGAATATTATCATAAGCAAAGCTATAGTTTTTTTCATAAAGCTCTCCTTTAAAAGCATAAGTTGTTAAGGGGAGTCGGCACGATAAGTGGACCGGTTCAAAGTCATCATTAATTATCAACGAATTTATCATTAATCGATATTATGCTCCTCAAGCATTTGAACCAATGACTGATATTCTTTTAGTGATATCGATTTATCATTATAAAATGAATTATCTATAAAGTACCTGACCGAACCAGTACCAGTACCAGTACCAGTACCAGTGTACCCTAGTTCTATTAGCTTATTACTTAACAAACTGGGGTAACTTTTTTTTAACTGTTCAGTGATTTCTAGAGGTGTAGTTACGGTCTGCTCTGGTACGCCAGACTTTAAAATTAAAGCAGCAAGCTTATCGAAGTTTCCATCAACTAAGGGGCAAACGAGTAAGGTATCAACATATGCACCATATTTATTCTTTGCTTTAACCTTTACCTTTAGCAAAGTATCGTACAGGGCGAAAATTGAAGCTGGATTCTGGTTAATCTTAAATTCATCAACCTTTGTCCAGAGATAACTGTCTACGATATAAGCACTTTCAGGATCGTTTAAAAATTCTTTGTGAAAATTAAAACACTGTCTTTCATCTGTATGTGAGAAAACAATTCCCTTTAATTTGTCAGTTTGATACCTAGGCAGAAACACTGATAAAGAAATCACTGCTACAAGTGAAATCAATAAAAACCGTTTATCCATTTTGCATTATATCCATAATAGTAAACCACACGCACATTAAAGTATCACATACGTAATAAAATGTAACATCCAAAGTCACATATCTCCCATCCCCAACCTAAAATCCTAAGTCTCTGGGTCGGTCACTCTAGACTGGCCCTGTAATCTCTCTCTAGCCCTTGCTCTAGCTGACTTCTTCAGTAATTACTTTCCCTAGGTTTTGTTGACGGCGTCGTCGGTCCGGTCCTAGTCCGGTCTTTTGAGTCAATTCTAGGGTTGATAGAGTTAGGGGAGTTGCCGAACGGATTCATCATCTATTTCAGAACCAACCTCAGTAACCCTGTTAACCCTTCCAACTCCGACATCCCCATCAACCCCATCAACCTCGTCGTCGACGTCAGAGAAATCATGCGGATAATCAGGTGATGTGATTTTGCTGGTGGATTTCAGAGTGATTCGGGGCAGGGTTACTATGTTGGTTACAGGGCTGAAGCTTGGCTCATAATCGTTCGGTCCCCAGTTCAAATCTGGGAGGGGCCACCAAATTAGAAAAGCCAGAACAGTTCACGCTGCTCTGGCTTTTTGCTTTTCTGATTCAGTACCAATCACACCCTGCACTTCCGAACCAAAAACGAATCGTCCCGCACACAATTCCAATTGCCTCTCTGTGACTAAACATACTTTTCTTTTATAAAAAAATCGGCAATATGAGAGTACATAAATCGCTCAATAGTTCAGGGAAGACTCATGAAAGACGAAACACTCTCGATTCACTTCGGTTACGACACTGATCCAACAACCAAATCGGTTGCCACTCCAATCTACCAAACCGTCGCGTACGAATTCGATGACGCACAACACGGCGCCGACCTGTTTAACCTTGCGGTGCCAGGTAATATCTACACACGGATAATGAATCCAACCAATGATGTGTTAGAAAAACGCATGGCAGCCTTAGAAGGGGGGATTGCAGGCTTAGTGGTAAGTGCGGGCAGTGCTGCGATCAACTACGCGATTCAGACGTTGGCGCAAATCGGTGACAACATTGTCTCAACGCCTCAGCTTTACGGTGGTACTTACACCCTATTTGCTCACATGTTGCCAAACCAAGGAATTGAAGTTCGTTTTGCTAAAGACGACAAACCAGAAAGCTTAGCGGCACTGATCGATGAAAAAACCAAGGCGGTTTACTGTGAAAGTATCGGTAACCCAGCAGGTAATATTATCGACTTAGAGCGTGTTGCTGAACTTGCTCACGCACAAGGTGTACCTGTGATTGTTGATAACACGGTGGCGACGCCTGTACTGTGTAAACCTATCGATTTTGGTGCTGACATCGTGGTGCACTCACTAACTAAATACGTGGGTGGTCACGGTACAACGTTAGGTGGCGTGATTGTCGACTCAGGTAAATTCCCATGGGCACAGCACAAGGACCGCTTCCCTGTGTTTAATCAGCCAGAGCCTTCTTATCATGGCGTGGTTTATACCGAGGCCTTTGGTGAGGCTGCGTTTATTGGTCGTGCTAGAACGGTTCCCCTACGTAATACAGGTGCAGCACTGTCACCAATGAATGCTTTCATGTTGATGCAAGGTTTGGAGACGTTGTCGCTACGCATGGAGCGACACACAGAGAATGCCTTGAAAGTAGCGGAATACCTCAAGCAACACGAGAAAGTCAGTTGGGTAAGTTACGCTGGCCTGCCTGATTCAGAATTCTATCCACTCGCTGAAAAGTACATGCAAGGTAAGCCATCGGCCATTCTATCTTTTGGTTTAAAAGACGGTTATGAAGCCGGTGTTCGCTTCTATGATGCACTGCAAATCTTCAAGCGCTTAGTTAACATTGGCGATGCGAAATCTCTCGCTTGTCACCCAGCTTCGACGACACACCGTCAACTAAGCGAAGCTGAACAGAAACAAGCCGGTGTATCACCGGAGATGATTCGCCTATCAGTAGGTATCGAGCACATTGACGATATCTTGGCTGACCTAGAGCAAGCACTGAGCGCTTAATGACGCTACAGCTAGCTCTAACACTGATCGTTAACTAACAGACATAAAAAAGCCCATCACAGGATGGGCTTCTTATTATCTATATCTTAGGTAAGCTGTCGATTACTCAACTGTTACCGCTTTCGCTAGGTTACGAGGTTGGTCAACGTCGGTACCTTTTATTAGTGCGACATGGTAAGACAGCAGCTGCATCGGTACTGTGTAGTAGATAGGCGCTGTTACTTCACTTACGTGAGGCATCTTGATGATCTTCATGTTCTCATCGCTTTCAAAGCCCGCATCTTCATCAGCGAATACGTAAAGTAGACCGCCACGAGCACGCACTTCTTCAACGTTCGATTTCAGCTTCTCTAGCAAGTCGTTGCTTGGTGCAATAACGACTACAGGCATATCTGCATCGATAAGAGCCAAAGGACCGTGCTTAAGCTCACCAGCTGCGTATGCTTCTGCGTGGATGTAAGAGATCTCTTTCAGTTTAAGAGACGCTTCCATCGCGATTGGGTAGAACTCACCACGACCCAAGAACAGTGTGTGATGCTTATCAGCAAAATCAGGTGCCAGTGCTTCAATTTCTTTATCGAACGCTAATGCTTTCTCGATATCAGCAGGCAGTTGGTGAAGTGCTTGAACGATTTCCGCTTCTTTTTCTTCATTGATACGACCTTGTAGACGACCAATTGACGTTACCATCATCAGCATCGCTGCTAGTTGAGTTGTGAAAGCTTTAGTAGAAGCAACACCGATCTCTGTTCCTGCGCGAGTCATGAAGGCAAAATCAGATTCACGAACCAGTGAAGAACCCGCAACGTTACAGATAGTCATTGCAGACATATAACCCTTCTCTTTTGCAAGACGAAGTGCAGCAAGCGTATCCGCCGTTTCACCAGATTGAGACAGAGTCACCAATAGGCTGTTCGGACGAACAACGAAATCACGGTAACGGAATTCAGAAGCAATCTCTACGTCACAGCTTACGCCAGCTAGAGATTCAAACCAGTAACGCGCTGCCATGCCTGAGTTGTAAGACGTACCACATGCGATGATCTGCACGTGTTCAACCTTGCTTAGGATCTCTTCAGCTTTAACGCCGATCGCGTTAGTGATAACCGAAGTGTCAGAGATACGGCCTTCCATTGTATTGATCAGCGCTGTTGGCTGCTCGAAGATCTCTTTCTGCATGAAGTGGCGGTATTGACCTTTGTCACCTGCGTCGTGTTCAGCGTTTGACTCAACGATTTCACGCTCAACACGCTCACCCGCTACATCAAATACCGTAACATCACGACGAGTTACCTCAGCAACATCACCTTCTTCTAGGTACATGAAGCGACGAGTTACGCTCAGTAGCGCCAGTTGATCAGAAGCAAGGAAGTTCTCGCCGACACCAAAACCGATAACGATCGGGCTACCAGAACGAGCTACAACGATACGGCTAGGATCTTTACGATCAACCGCAACTGTGCCGTACGCACCGTCTAATTGTTTTGCTGTTTTCTGTAGCGCTTCAACCAAAGAAGCTGAAGTGCGAAGTTCCCACTCAACTAAGTGAGCAATAACTTCTGTATCCGTTTGTGAAGTAAATACGTAACCACGCTCTTGCAGCATAGCGCGCAGTGCTTCGTGGTTTTCGATAATGCCATTGTGTACAACGGCAATATCACCAGACATGTGTGGGTGTGCGTTCGCTTCAGACGGCTCACCATGTGTCGCCCAACGTGTATGAGCGATACCTGTACCGCCAATCACTTGTTGCTCTTCTACTGCGTCAGCTAGCTCTTGTACTTTACCTAGGCGGCGTACACGAGTTAGGTTAGATGCAGTATCGACGACAGCGACACCAGCTGAATCGTAGCCACGGTATTCTAGACGACGAAGGCCTTCTACTAAAATTTCAGCTACATCACGCTGTGCTACTGCACCAACAATTCCACACATAGTTTCACTCCATCAATTTTGTTTTATTCCTATTGGCAGCAAGCAAAGGCCAAATCTTCATTAAGATCAATTATAGGAAGGTAAATGCATAATACTTAAATTTGTTTTTACGCTGGATCGGTCAGGATCACTCGAACATCATGTGATTCGATACTTGCTTTGGATTCTTCGCCTAAGTCTGTATCGGTAATTAAGATGTCAATGTGTTCCCATGCCAGCTCTAAGTTCGGGATCTTTCGTCCCACCTTTTCCGACTCAACCATCACGATCACTTCTCGTGACACTTCAGCCATTACTTTGCTCAGGCCAACCAGTTCGTTAAACGTGGTTGTGCCTCTATCGAGGTCGATACCATCAGCCCCAATAAATAGTTGGTCAAAATCGTAAGCACGAAGTACCGACTCTGCAACTTTGCCTTGGAAAGAGTCCGAATGGGTATCCCAAGTGCCGCCAGTCATTAATAACGTCGGCTCGCTTTCAAGCTCATTAAGCGCATTAGCAACGTGCAATGAGTTGGTCATAACAACCAAGCCACGCTTAGCATTAAGCTGCTGAATTAGAGCACCGGTCGTACTGCCACTATCGATCACGATGCGGTTATGGTCGCGAATTAAATCTGCAGCGGCTTTTGCCAATGAAATCTTTCGAGTCGAAACTTGTTGACCCAGCTCTTCGTTGACAACCTCTTTCGGTAACGAAATCGCACCACCATAACGGCGTAAAAGCTGACCGTTTTTCTCTAAAGACGCCAAGTCCTTTCTAATAGTGACTTCTGAGGTTTCGAACTTAGCGGATAATTCATCAACACTAACCTCCCCTTTTTCATTCACTAGGTTAGAAATTGCATGTCTTCTGAGCTGGGTGTTTCGTTTCGACATTTAAAAAAGGCCATTAAGTTTCGATATGAAACATATTATAGTTACAACGAAACTATTTAGTCCATTTATTTTGATCCAAAAAATTAATAAATAGCGATAAAACCTTGTCCTAAGACAATTGTTAAGCAGTGATATTGAACTCATTAGGTGGTAGAATCCGCACCCGAAAAGAAAAAAAATTACAAAACTGACTGTTATTTTTTTGCAACTTACCCCCTATATAGTGGGGTAAGTCACAGAAAACCGATATTGAATCAAAATCTTTTAGTCATAAAATGACTAAAATTGATGAAAGACTTACAACTCTGAAGGACATATTGGAAGTCCCGCGCTTTTACACAACAGGCACAAAATGTTGATGTAGCGGACCAATCTTCAGAACTTAAATAAATTTCAAATTGTAACAATACTTACCGGAGAGTACCTTCCATGAAAAAGACCAAAATCGTATGTACGATTGGCCCTAAAACTGAATCTGTAGAGAAGCTAACTGAACTAGTAGATGCTGGCATGAACGTTATGCGTCTTAACTTCTCTCACGGTGATTTCGCAGAGCACGGCACTCGTATCGCGAACTTCCGTAAAGTAATGGAAAACAAAGGTGAGCAACTTGCTATCCTTCTAGATACTAAAGGTCCAGAAATCCGTACTATCAAACTTGAAGATGGTAACGACGTAGATCTAGTAGCTGGTCAAGAGTTCACTTTCACAACTGACGCAACAGTTGTTGGTAACAAAGACGTAGTAGCAGTAACTTACCTAGGTTTCGCTAAAGACCTAACAGCAGGTAACACTATCCTTGTTGATGACGGCCTAATCGAAATGGAAGTTATCGCAACAACAGAAACTGAAGTTAAGTGTAAAGTTCTTAACAACGGTGCTCTAGGCGAAAACAAAGGTGTTAACCTTCCTGGCGTTTCTGTTCAACTTCCTGCTCTTTCTGAGAAAGACAAAGCTGACCTTAAGTTTGGTTGTGAGCAGGGCGTAGATTTCGTTGCTGCTTCTTTCATCCGTAAAGAAGAAGACGTTAAAGAAATCCGTGAGCTTCTAAACGCTAACGGCGGCGAGAACATCCACATCATTTCTAAGATTGAAAACCAAGAAGGTGTAGATAACTTCGATTCAATCCTTGAAGCTTCTGACGGCATCATGGTTGCTCGTGGTGACCTAGGTGTTGAAATCCCAGCTGAAGAAGTAATCTTCGCTCAGAAGATGATGATCGAGAAGTGTAACCGTGCACGTAAGATGGTTATCACTGCAACTCAAATGCTTGACTCTATGATCAGCAACCCACGTCCAACTCGTGCTGAAGCGGGTGACGTTGCGAACGCAATCATGGATGGTACTGATGCAGTAATGCTTTCTGGTGAAACTGCTAAAGGTAAGTACCCAGTTGAAGCTGTTACTATCATGGCTCAAATCGCGAACCGCACTGATTCAGCTCTTAAAGCTGAGCTAGGTTCTCGTCTAGACAGCCCACGTCTACGCATCACTGAAGCAGTATGTAAAGGCGCTGTAGATACAGCAGAGAAGCTAGCTGCTCCTCTAATCGTTGTTGCAACTGAAGGCGGTAAGTCTGCACGTTCAGTACGTAAGTACTTCCCAACAGCAAACATCCTTGCTCTAACAACTAACGAAAAGACAGCTGCACAGCTAGTTCTTACTAAAGGTGTTAAACCAGTTCTTGTTGATTCTATCGAGAACACAGACACGTTCTACATCAACGGTAAAGAAATCGCTCTACAATCTGGCCTAGGTAACAAAGGCGATATCGTAGTAATGGTTTCTGGCGCTCTAGTAGCTTCTGGTACTACAAACACGGCATCTGTTCACGTTCTATAAGAATGAACCGATTCGCATAAAAATATAAAAGAGGGCTTCGGCCCTCTTTTTTTATGAAACAAATCTTGCCTAACTTTTCAGTACGCTATATTATCAAACAAGATAGAACTACGTACTGTTAATATCCAATGGCTCTTTCCAAGAGATGGATTAGCAGACTAGAAATCAAATATACATGAGGTTTGTAATGTCTAGTCCTACTCTCACTGACAAAGTATCAAAGATGATTCGCCAAGATATTCTCAACGGTGAATTAACCCCAGGTCAAAAGCTCGTTGTTGCTGATCTAAAAAATAGATACAACGTTGGTGCATCTCCAATTCGTGAAGCCCTAGTGCAATTGTCTTGGAGTAAATACGTCAAACTAGAGCCACAAAAAGGCTGCTGGGTATCTCCTGTATCAAAGAAAGAACTGAATGACCTATACGAAAGCCTTCGTGTTGTATCATCGGTTCTGCTTAAAAAAGCGATTGCAGCAGGTGATGAGAGCTGGGAACTGGATGTACTAACGTCTTACCATAAACTATCGCGAGTACAGTACGTATCTGAAGAGTTTGACTGTGTAGAATGGGAAGAGCGCCACCAGCAATTCCATGTCGCACTGCTTGAAGGTGCAGATTCAGAGAACATGTTTAAGTTCTTTGATGACCTAATTAACCAAGTGAAACGTTACCGCTTCCTCGCTATGTCTGCAGAAAGCGCATCAGATGATCTGTTCAATATTGATGAACACGAAATGATCATGAAACTAGTACTCTCTAAGAATGTAGAACAAGCGACTGAACTGCTTGATCAACACCTGCTAGGTTCAATGAAACGAATTGAAGAAGTTATCGAAGCGGCATAACGCTAAAGTAGCTTCTAACCAAATAAAAACGGAGCCCAATGGCTCCGTTTTTTGTTTCCAGTATTACGACTGAACTACCACCCAAAAAACTCTTTGTGATGAGTATTGAGTAGCACAACCATAGGTAAAAAATACAAAGCACTCAATTGAAAGCCAAGAATGGCTAATGTGCCTATGGTTAACCTCACTAAAAAATCGACAAACATACCACGCCTCTTTTAACCAGACTGTATGATCCCCAAACTCTTGCTCCAGCTAACCTAATTCTACTGCTGCCTTTCAAACCATTGAAAAGGCTAGCTAATCAGTTGAATTAAGTTAACGGTGTCATCCTTTTACATCTGGTAAACACTCTATTTATTACACCGTTAAGCACGATGTAATCTGAAGCAAGGTAGTTTACTTATTGTTCATTTTAGCTCAAATTTCCACCAGCATTAGACTTTAGTCTAACTGTATAGATTTTGTGACATAGATCGCTCAAAAGTGAGATTCCTATAAAAAGGGGGAGAGATAAAGTGAGTCGGGGCCAGCTTGAAGAGGTGAAGCAAAGAGAAGACAGGACTAGATAGAAGCGAACCTAAGCGACATCATCGTAGCTAGGACACATAGAGACCGTATTACGACCAGACGATTTAGATTCGTAAAGCGCAACATCGGCACACTTGTATGAGCGAGTACTGTTACTTGTTAAATCAGTAAAGCCAACACTCACCGTTACCTTAGTTCCGGCTGCCAGTTCAATCTCTATTCGCAAGCGATCCAATACGCGCTTTGCTTCTGGCAGAGACGTGTGTGGCATCAAGAGTGCAAACTCTTCTCCTCCGACACGTGCAACAAAGTCCGTCCCACGAAGGCTATCTTGCAGAAGTTTAGCAACACCAGCGATCACACGGTCACCTTCGTCGTGGCCAAGCTCATCATTGATTCGCTTGAAGTTATCGATGTCCACCAAGGCTAAGCAGGTGGTCGCTTCGATCGGGTAACGCTCAACTAAGCGAGAATAGTAGGCCAGCTGCTCTTCGAATTTTCGTCGGTTCCAGAGATTACTCAAAGAGTCACGTTCACTTAAAATCCTCAAACGTACCTCAAGCTCCTTCCTTACGGAAATATCAACCAACGAGGTGATGTAGTAACTGACTTTGCCTGAATTGTTTTTGACCGCATGCACTCGCATGATCGCAGTAAAAGGAATACGCAGCTTGTTCTTACACTGAACCTCCCCTTCCCATACTTCTTCTTGCTCTAAATGACTCCAAATAGCCGAGCTTGAGAGCACTTGGTCGGTATTATCAAGCAGCAACTGCAATGCATTCTGACCGATAACTTGTTTTTTGCAGTACCCAGTCATGTTCTCAAATTCGTTATTGATCATCATTGTGCGGTGCTGCTTGTCAGAGATCATCACTGCCGACATACCATTCAATGCGGCTCGTGCCAATTTACTCTCTAGGCTTCGGCGTCGGCAGTGCGTCACCAGGTAAGCAAACGGGAAAGCGAATATCAGCACCGTAATCAGAACAATGATCTCTTCATGGGCCAAATCATCTAGATCACGCTCAGCCCGATCCATCAGTTGCTTTTGATTAAGTTGAATCAGTAAATGGACCTTTTGACTGTTCGCGAGCATAACCGTGTTAAAGGCAAACAAATTACCATCTTCAAAAACGTATCCCACCTGATCATTGGAGATCGCATCCCACGTCTTCGGCGCGATATTTTTCAGGTTATAGCCTTTTCTTTCAGGAATAGAGTCTCCGAACAACTTACCGCTGTTGTTACTCGCGATGAAGTAACCCGCGTCATTGAGAACTTCTGCTCTAAGATCGTTATCTGGTGAAAAGCTCAGACGCGACGATAAGCCCCATACATCAAGATTGATGACGAGGTAGCCTACTCTTTCGTCAGGGGTTTCTACTGGGGTAAAGACACGGATTACCGGCGAATAAGGGAAGGTGACTTCACCATGCTCAGTTTCAAGCTCAATACCCCAACCGCCAATCTGTTCGGCTTCTAGTTTTTGAGCGTATTGGAAGTAGTTAGAATCCGACCTATCTTGCAGCTGTTGAGGAAACGTCACTCTACCGGTATCAGAGGAGTAGTTAACACGCACCAATTCTTTGCCAGTGACATCTAACAGATGGATTTGTGTATACCACTTCTGGTTCACGAGAACAGATTGCCAGACCTCTTCAAGTAGATGTTTGGTTTGGTCTGAGGGAGAGGAAGCAAAGTTAACCAAGCTCTGGCTATGACTGAGTAGCTCCATGACCGAGACTAACTGAGTCTTGAGAAGATCATAATCTCGCTTGGCATACACTAACTGATGAACGGCTTGCTTAGCTGAGTAGTCAAAGCTCTGCTGTTTTACTTCTTTGTAGCGCTGCAAATAATACAGACATACTGCAGAAGACAATATGATAGAGATAATCAGCAATGTAATTATTGATTTTTTATTTCGCATTGCTAACTCAGATGAATGGAAGTGCAGCGCGGGATTATAGCACTCTAAAAAATTAACAAAATAAAAGCCGCTTAAAAAAGCGGCTTTAAAGTTATTTTTTAAAGACTTATCGTCTAGGCTTTCAACGCACGTTCGCCTCGTGCGATGCCAACAACACCACTTCGAGCTACTTCAAGCACTTCCGTCACTTCAGACAGCGCCTGAATGAAGGCATCCAGTTTCTCGCTAGTACCCGCCATTTGAACCGTATATTGAGAAGCCGTAACATCAACGATCTGACCACGGAAGATATCCGCTGTGCGCTTCACTTCCGCACGAGCAAAGCCGCTCGCACGTACTTTTACCATCAACAGCTCACGTTCAATGTGTTCAAGTTCAGACACTTCTTGTACTTTAAGTACGTCGATTAGCTTATGCAGTTGTTTCTGAATCTGCTCAAGCTGCATTTCGCTCGAGTTAGTAGTGACGTTCAAACGAGACAGCGTCGGATCATCGGTTGGAGATACGTTCAAAGACTCGATGTTGTAGCCACGCTGAGAAAACAAGCCAACCACACGAGAAAGCGCACCAGGTTGGTTTTCCATTAGTAGTGAAATAATGTGTCTCATATTATGTTCTCTCCGTTTTGCTTAGCCACATGTTATCCATACCCTCGCCTTTGATCTGCATTGGGTATACGTGCTCGGTGTCATCCACACTAATATCGACAAATACCAAACGGTCTTTCATCGCCAGTGCTTTTTCCAAACCTGATTCCAATTCATCCGGAGATGAAATGCGCATACCAACGTGGCCATAAGCCTCAGCGATAGCAGCAAAATCAGGAACAGAGTCCATATATGAGTTAGAGTAACGGCCTTGATAAACAATGTCTTGCCACTGTTTTACCATGCCTAGGAAACGGTTGTTAAGGTTAATAATCTTAACGGGAATATTGTATTGCAGCGCAGTCGACAGCTCTTGGATATTCATTTGAATACTGCCGTCACCGGTTACTACAACCACTTCTTCGTCTGGTTTTGCAAACTTAACGCCCATACCAGCAGGCAGACCAAAGCCCATCGTGCCTAGACCACCAGAGTTAATCCAACGACGTGGCTTGTTAAACGGGTAGTATAAAGCAGCAAACATTTGGTGTTGACCTACGTCAGAAGCAACATAGGCATCGCCATTGGTTACTTTATGCAGTGTTTCAATTACTTGTTGAGGTTTGATGCGCTCAGACGATTTCTCGTAAGCTAGGCAGTCACGCTCTTGCCACTGCTTGATTTCACTCCACCAGCTTTCAATCGCTTCTGCATCGTTAGTGCCGCCTTGCTCAACGAGCAAGTTCACCATGCTCTCTAGAACCTTTTCAGCAGAACCTACAATCGGTAGATCCACTTTTACGTTCTTAGAGATCGAAGATGGGTCGATATCAATGTGCATGATCTTCGCATCAGGGCAGTACTTATCTAGGTTATTAGTCGTTCGATCATCGAAACGTACGCCAATACCAAAGATCAAATCCGCATTGTGCATCGCCATATTGGCTTCATATAAACCATGCATGCCTAACATACCCAAAGAGTTCTTATGGGTGCCAGGGAAAGCGCCAAGCCCCATTAGGGTGCTTACCACAGGTAAATTCAGTGCCTCTGCTAATTTTAACAGCGGCTTATCTGCCTCAGAAATAACCGCACCACCACCGACATAAAGTACCGGCTTCTTCGCTTCAAGAAGGGCTTTTAGCGCCTTTTTGATCTGACCTTTATGACCCGTAACCGTTGGGTTATACGAACGCATTTTGAGCGTTTCTGGGTATTCATAAGGAAGCTTGATTTGTGGGTTTAAGATGTCTTTCGGCAGATCAATAACCACAGGACCGGGACGTCCTGTCGTTGAAATATAGAATGCTTTTTTAACGACTTCAGGGATATCTTCCGCTTTCTTAACTAAGAAGCTGTGTTTAACGATCGGGCGTGATACACCCACAATGTCACACTCTTGGAAGGCGTCGTTACCAATAAGGTTATTTGGTACGTTACCAGAAATAACAATCATTGGGATTGAGTCCATGTAGGCTGTTGCAATGCCAGTAACGGTATTGGTCGCACCTGGACCAGAACACACAAGTACTACGCCCGGTTTGCCGGTAGAACGAGTATAGCCATCTGCCATGTGGGTAGCAGCTTGTTCGTGTCGTACTAATACGTGTTTGATTTCAGCAGTTTTAGCATGCAGCGCATCGTAGATATCAAGTACAGAACCACCTGGGTAACCAAAGATTTGTTCTACACCCTCTTCAATTAGAGACTGCACCACCATCTCAGCGCCGGATAACATTTCAGCGCCGGATGACATGGCTGTTTCAGGTTTTGTTGTCATATTGCTCTCCTCACCAGTTTCCAATCATATTTGGTGAACATGTTGGGCTGGTTTTTCATAGTCTAGGGCTTATTCGTAGCCTAATTCGAAATACTTCCACTTTTTCGGCTATGGCTGTCTGTCGTGATAACAACAAACAGTAATACGAAACAACTTTAACGCTTTATTATCATCTGGTCTAACACCTGTTATCCGACAATCATGCCAAAAAACCAACTATTAGCTTAAAGCATCAAATAAAACCCAAACCAAGATTAATAACTAGATATTAAAACTAAAAAGAGAACGAAAAAAAGCACTTAATATTTTAATAGATCGCTATTTATCGATAAACCACGAGCTTGCTGGTGTGCGCTTTCGCACATTGTGCTATGTCATTAGATACAAAAAATCCCCCTAAAAATGCAATCACATTCGTAGGGGGATTTTTAAACAACTGAAAATTTATCTAAGCAGAAAACTACTTATCTTTAGGCTTTTCGTTGTACATTTCTTCGATTTCGTCTTGATACTTATCGTTGATAACTTTACGACGCAATTTTTGAGTTGGTGTCAGTTCACCATCATCCATAGAAAATGCTTTTGGTAGCAGTTTGAATTTCTTTACTTGCTCAAACTTAGCCAGTTCTTGCTGTAGGTCATTCACACGCTTTTCTAGCATCTCGACGATTTGGTGGTGCTTAACCAGCTCAACGCGATCGTGATACTTGATATTAAGCTCTTTGGCGTACTCTTCTAGCGAGTCATAACAAGGAACAATCAGCGCAGAAACGAATTTGCGTGTATCAGCGATAACAGCAATCTGTTCGATAAAGTGATCTTTACCAATCGCACCTTCAACCACTTGCGGGGCAATATACTTACCACCAGAAGTTTTCATCAGCTCTTTGATACGATCAGTAATGAACAGGTTACCATTTTCATCAAAATGACCCGCATCACCGGTTTTCAAGAAACCGTGCTCATCGAATGTCTTAGCTGTCTCTTCTGGCATCTTGTAGTAGCCACGCATCACCATTGGACCGCGAACAAGAATCTCGTCCTTAGCACCAATTTTTACTTCTGCGCCCGGCATCGACATACCAATCGAATCAGGGTTAAAACAGCGATCATCCCAACAAGATACTGTTGCCGTGGTTTCTGTCATGCCGTAGCCAAGTTTTACGTTGATGCCGATAGCATGGAAGAAACGACCAATCGTCTCATCAAGCTTCGCGCCACCACATGGCATGAAGTTGATGTTACCGCCGAGTAGAGCGCGCAGTTTAGATAGCACAAGCTTATCAGCTAGCGCATGGCTCTTCTTCAGCATCAACGATGGAGTACGACCTTCTTGGTGACAAACTGAAAGCTTTGCTCCCATGTTCACCGCCCAAGTAAATAGCACTTTACGAATAAATGGTGCTTTAGATACCTTCTCGTGAATCGCAGAGAAAATCTTCTCGTAGAAGCGTGGAACCGCACACATTACAGTAGGTTTCACATCACTTAGCGCATCACGCACTTGCATCGTATCTTGCAGGTAGCAGTTGGTTGCGCCTTTATAAAGAACGTAGAACGTCCAAGCACGCTCAAATACGTGTGATAACGGTAGGAAACACAATGAGACATCGTCTTTGCTCAGGCTAAGGCGCTCATCGTGGCCTTCTAACTGGTAGCCAATGTTGGTGTAATCAAGCATTACGCCTTTTGGCTGACCTGTGGTACCAGAGGTATAGATAAGAGTCAGCAGGTCGTCCATGCTTGCATCAGCAAGACGCACGTCAAGTTCAGCTTGTTGTGCTTCAACGCCGCGCGCCATGAAATCAGCCCAAGATACCGCAAAGCTATGGCCTTGAAGATCGATATCATCAGACATCGCGACAACCACTTCTAGCTGTTCACACTCTTCGAATAGGCTCACCGCCGCGTCAAATTGAACTTGCTCACCAACGAATAAGATCTTCACATCCGCATTTTGGATGATGTAAGACGACTGTGCTGCTGTGTTGGTTGGATAAATCGGCACAGTCACAAGACGAGCTTGTAAAGATGCAAAATCTGCCACGGTCCATTGAGGCATATTATTTGAATAGATACCGATCTTATCTTGAACTCTCAGTCCCTGAGCCAATAGTGCTAATGAAAGCGTATCGATTTGTTGTCCAAACTGCTCCCAGCTAATACCTTGCCATACATTGTCTACTTTGTGCTTCAAAGCTGTACGGTTGCCGCCTTGGGCAATTTGGTCACGAAGTCTTTTTACGATATGAAAATCTAAATTGGCCATCTCTTTACCTTTGGCTTACACCTGTAAGCTTTTTTGAGCGCACAAGTGTACCTCTGATCATGGAAAAGGCAACTGATGAAGCTCAAAGTTATCAGTAATAGTACGTCTAACGCTAAGTTTTCTACCTACTAAAATAGCGCGCATAAAAAAGCCCTAAGCCAGTCTCCTAGCTTAGGGCTTATAAATCATAGGGATTAGTGTCTAGTTAAGTGCCACTACTTCGCCACAGATCATCATTAACTGATCTCGTAACCAAATGTGTCCTTTATCCTTTTCACTTGATTCGTGCCAGCTTAGGAAGCCAGAAATCGCCGCATTATCGAATGGGAAATCTAGAATCTGAAGCTGCTCTTTGTTTGCTGCATGTTCTACCATCCAACGAGGAGCAATTGTTACTAGTTCAGATTGGCCTACAACGTAAAGAACGTTGCTCAAGCTCGTACCTTCGTAGAAAGGCGTGCAATCTAGGTCACGGTAAGCTTGCTCAGAGAAGCTACGTTGACCGTGGATACGAGACAATTTCGCGTGCTTTTCATTAAGCAGCTCTGCCGCAGAAACTTCACCGTTGATACGTGGGTGAGAAGCAGAAGCAACCACAACTAATTCGTCTTGGAAGATTTCAGTGCTTGAGAAGCCTTGCTCATCAAAACGAGCGTAATCAATAACGAAGTCGATTTCTTGGTAGCGCATACGCTCAGAAAGTTGACGATCGAATTCAGCATCCATGTGCAGTTTCACGCTAGGTGCTTGCTCGTTGATTGTCGACATAATCTTAGGAGCAAAACGCATATCACAAGGGCTGCAAATCGCTAGTTTGAACAGGCGAGAAGACGACTCTGGAGAGAACACAGAACTTGGTAGTTCGTTGCGTACTAACTGTAGCGCTTGGCGGATTGGACCAAACAACTGACGAGCACGTTGAGTCGGTTGAATACCACGACCTTGACGCATGAATAGTTCGTCGTTAAACATCACTTTTAGACGAGCAACAGCGTTACTTACAGCAGGCTGAGACATACCCAGATTGTGAGCTGCACGTGTAATGTTTTGCTCTTGCATAACTGCATCAAATACAGTCAAAAGATTTAAGTCGACTCCACGAAGTGTGCTTTCCATTCTGTAGCTTGCAATAGCACTCATTGCGTCTTTCTTATCTAACATTCAAGTTGCCTCTTGTCGGTTCGACAGCGTTAAATTGGTAATGGTATGAGAATAGATAACCACTAATTCTTATATTTATCAGACCGATGTTTTTCGGATTGACATTACTATTAACCAATGCATCTCGAGCTACCAACAAGATTGATAAAGAATAATTTTATTTTACCTTAATGATTAAACAACATCTAAAAATCAATTATTTATAGAGTTATAAAAAAACATAAAATGCGTCACTTATGAGTTTAATTTCGACTTATTTAGCTGTTCTATCGTTTGGTTACATTTGTTACAATTTATTGAGCTCGTGAATTGTTCAACCGGTCAATTCAGAAATAGCACTTATGAGTTAGGTGAGCGATGCATAACTTGGAAAGTCGACCTTGTCCCAAAGTTGCTTTCTTAAATCATCTTGATTAGACCAATTCCCTGCTAATACCCACTCAACGAGTGCACTTGCCACGTCTGGATAGGTGACCACTTCGGCCTGTTTTTCACTGAGCCAAGCGCGCAAGATAGCCGCATCTAAAAACGTCATGGTTTGAGCTAACCCAAGGGCCTCTAGCGTCGCCACATTGCTCTGTTGTTCGAACTGTCCTTCGAGTGGTTTGAGAAGCAATTTCTTCCCCAAAGTTAGGGCTTCAGATGGCAATTCAAAGCCGCCATTTGCGACCACACCAGAGCACTGATTGAGGTCGAATTGAAAGCCCGCATGACTCAGTGGTTTGAACTCAATATTTTCAACTCGGCTATGCTCAATCACATCCGGGTGGTAACAGACAAAGTTTTGCGAAATGAACTTCATCAGCAGCTCTGAGATCGACTCAAGATCCTCAAATGGCAAATAGACCAACGTAAAGTCTTGTGCTGTTTTGGTTTGTTGCTCACCAACCAGCGTGTGAACGATAGGCGGCAAAATCGGCTGTTCAAAGTGATACCAGTGCAAGCCAATAGAGTGCTCGGTTGGGGCGAAATGTTGAATCACTGAATGTTCAATCCAGTTGCCCCCTTCTTTGGGTACATCATAACGAAACGCATTCTGGTGGCTTATCCCAATGCATGGCACACCTTGTCTCTTAGCCGCCCATGCAGTGACAGGCTCAAAATCATTAATCACTAAGTCATAAGGCGTAAGATCGATCTGGTTAATCTCACGGAGAAATCGCCAGATGTTGTTCTTCATGAATGTTTTGCCGTATTTAACCTGCCCCTGCTCGCTGTAAAAAGTTAAGCCGCTGCGGGTCTGATAGTTGCCAAACGCTTCCATCGAAAAGTATTTGCTCTCATCTCGCCCAGAGAACAGAAAATCGACATCAATATTTTGCTGACGAAAAGCGACGGCCATTGCTCTCGCTCGAGCGATGTGCCCATTTCCTGTGCCTTGTACGCCATATAAAATTTTCATGCATGTTCCTTTAAATTTACCACTTAAGCTCGGCAGTGGTTGCCAACAAAATAATTACAGGATGAAGCTGATAGCTAGGCTGGTACAAGCGATGCCCAAGGCTGCGCCAATCAGTACGTCCGTTAAAAAGTGCACACCGAGCAGGATTCGAGAGCCTGCAATCGCAGTTGCCCACACCAAGCTAAAGAGGTACAAGCTCGGATAGAAATGCCCGATTAGGGTCGCCATAACAAAAGCAGCAGCGGAATGCCCTGAAGGCAGACTGTATTTATCGGATGGCACAATATGAGAGTGAAGTAGTGAAGAGAATTCAGCTGGTCGACGGCGCTTGAGGGTATTTTTAGCAAACCAGTAAATAGGCAGTTCGATTGCGAAGGCGGTTAAGCCCACCAAAAGAAAGTCTCGACCGGTGTTGCTATCGACCAGCAGTGCAATCAAGGCAATCAAAACATAAAGGTGTCCATCTCCAGTATGAGACACCGCTTTACTGAGCGTTGCATGTTGCCCGCCATAGCGGTTGTTTAAACAGAAAACAGAAAATGCCACATCCCAGCGGACAATAGGTTCGATAGTACGCATACGATCTCCTTAACAATCCTTATTCAGTTAAGGCTCAAGTTATGCTCCTGAAATGACAGTTAAGTGACGTTTTGAATGAACTAAAATGAAATTTCCCATGCTTGATAGACAGGTCAATGGATCAAGTCAGGATGGCGATAGATGCAACCGATAAAAATAAAGCGACCCAAGGCCGCTTTATTCTTCTATGTTTTTACTTCTTTATATAATCAAGCAAACGCTACTTCTATCGTGTTAATGGTTATAGCGTTCGCTAATGATAATAGTGCTCGCTAATGATAATAGCGCTAAAGGCTATAGCACTAAAAGTTATAGCGCTAATGGCTCGTGCTTTTTCACCAAACCGAAATCCGCCAATATCGCGTAGGCCGCTGGGATCATAAACAATACTAATAAGGTCGAGGCAAATATGCCGAATACGATCGAAATAACCAGTGGCTGGATAACCTGAGCCTGTAAGCTGGTTTCCGTCAACAGCGGTAGCAAACCTGCCGCAGTCGTCATTGAGGTCAAGAATACCGCTCGGAAACGCTCGCGACTGGCTTTCACCACCGAGTCATGCACGCTATCTCCCTCATCGACATGGTGACGAATGTACTGCACCAACAAGATGGAATCATTAACCACAATACCGGCAAGCGACACAAAGCCCATCATGCTTGGCATACTCAAAGAATGGCCAAGTATCCAGTGACCAACGACCACCCCAATAAAAGCGAGTGGAATCGCTAACATCACGACCACAGGCTCTAAGTAGCTTCGGAATTGATAACTAAGAATCGCAAACACGCCGAATAAGCCGAGCAAGAACCCTTTGCCCATCGAAGCCCCCGTCTTGGCTGCATCCTTGGCCTCCCCTTCGAAATCAAAGCGTAAACCCGGGTACTTCTGAATAAGTTTGGCGGCTTCATCTTTTTGGAACTGAGCCAGAATCGCGGATGAACTCGCTTTCTTATTATCAATATCACCAAAGATACTGATGGTTCTCAGCCCATCAATACGTTGAATTCGCACGTAGTTACGTTGGAAATCTAATGTCGCCAAGGTTGCTAGCGGGATCTGACTGCCATCTGCGGTAATGATTGGGAAGTTAGCTAGCTGCTGTATGTCGCCCGCTTGCTCCTTATCAAGGCGTACTTCAATCGAGATATTTTCAACGCCGATTTGAATCTCATCCGCCGTTTGCCCAAAGAAAGCCGCTCGTAACTGAGACGCAATCATCTGCCCATTCACATTGTAGGTTTCGGCTCCAGGGCGCAGCTTAACCAAAATCTCTTCTTTACCCATACGCATGTCATCCAGCACGCCGTGCACGCCATCAAACTGATTAAGGTATTCCTGAATATCCAAAGAAGCCGATTTCAATGCGCTCAGGTCATCATGCTTAGCACGAATCTCAATCGCACGGCCGCCCGGTCCCATGGTCGGTTGCTTGAAAACTAACGAGATAGGATCAGCCAAGTCACCGATGTCTTCTCGCCATGCATCAATAAAGTCATCAATAACCGTGTTACGGCTCTCAGCTCCGCGTAAGTCTAAGCGCACGGTAGCTAAGTGCGGACCAGATTCGTTGGCATCTGCGTTGGCATTAAATTGGCTAGTAATGTGCTCAACCAAGGTGTTGCCTTCTTCGACCTCTTCGCTCCACTGCGCATTTAAACGCTCGGCTGATGCAACAATCTTATCGACCACTATCTCGGTTTGAGACAGTGACGCCCCCGGCGGAAGAATGATACGCGCCTCGGCAATATCGCCATCCAACTCAGGGAACGGTTGGAATTTGACAACACCACCAGCAATCAAGGCGACCGAAAGTAACAACAGCGTAATCACTCCGCCCATAAAGGCGTAGCGGAAGGTCACGACTTTCTCAACCATGTTCATCAAAGTGGTATTACGGAAGTTCTCAAACTTCTCAAGCAACACCACTTTAAAGCGCAACGCTGGCTTATCATTTTTTTCTTTATGTAATGAATGAGATAAGTGATTAGGTAGAATCAGGAAGGCTTCAATCAAGCTCAACGACAGCACCAAAATCAATACTTGAGGAACGGCCTTAAGCACCGCGCCCATCTCGCCATCAAGAAACAGTAAGCTACCGAAAATACACACCGTGGTTAAGAAAGAAGACAGTACTCCGGGAAGCACTTTCTTAACGCCGTTGTACACCGCATCATCGACGCTTTGTCCCCTATCTAAGTGGGAGGCTATCGATTCGGCGATCACGATGGCGTCATCCATCATAATACCGATTGCCATTAACAACCCGACCAGCGACATAATGTTGATCGACAAACCAAGGTTGGCCATTAAGAACAAGCCACCAAGGAAGGCCACTGGCAACCCTGCCGCCACCCAAAATGAATAACGTAAGCTGAAGAACAGCCACATGGTGGCGAACACCAGCACAATACCTTGCCAGCCATTGCTCACCATCATGGTTAGACGATCCCAAAGTACAGATGAGAGATCGTTGGTCATTTGTAGTGTCACGCCATCAGGAGCAATCGCGCTTTGATCTTCAACGAATCGTGTTACGTTCTCTTTGATTCTCAGCGCATCGTCTTCTTTGTTCTTACTGATCTTAAGCAGCGCTGAAGGCTTGCCATCAAATAGCACCTTTTGCTCATCAAGCTCAAAGCGGTCGGTTATTTTGGCTATGTCTCTCAAACGAATCACCGAGCCATTAGGCGCAGATCCAACCACGATGCTTTCCAGCTCAACAGGCGTAACTCGTCTCTCGTCGAAACGAATCAGAAAGTTTTTGTCTGGTGTTTCAACGTTACCACTCGGCAGTTTTACATTCTGTCGACCAATTTGATCCGCGATATCACCGACACTCAAACCCAACTGACGAATAGCTTGGGTATCCAGTTCCACTCGATATTGATGATCCGAGAAGCCGCTAACCTCGACCAAAGATACATCGTAATCAAGCTTCATGGTGCGCTTAAGATCTTCCGCGTAGGCCTTAAGTTCTGGCCACGACGTTTCGGCTGTTATAGCGATATCGACAACTGGTTCATTCCAATCTAGCTCTTGAACAACAGGCGATTCAATCTCAGTTGGGAAATCATTGATCGAGTTGATCTGGGTTTGCACATCCACCAGCATTCGGCCGATGTCCGCTTTTTCATTTAACTTAAGAATTAAACGGGCGCTGCCTTCGATCGCCTCACACTGAGTTTCTTCAATGTTGGCTAAACCATCTACCGCGTCTTCCATTCGCACACATAGGCTCTCTTCCACTTCTTGTGGAGAAGCGCCGGGATAAACGATGGCTGCCATAATGTAAGGCGGATCATAAGCGGGGAAGGTTTCACGTTTGATGGTTGATAATGAGCTTATACCCATGATCAACAATCCAAGCATCAACAAGTTGGCTGCTGTTGGGTGCCTAGAGAAGAACTTGATCATGACGCACTCTCCTGAGTATCCGATTCAAGCTCAGCCTCTTCAGAGTTCGACTCTTTCAATAACATGCCCTCGATAGCTGGCAGGACATCATTTAGAACCAACTTGTCTCCGGTTTGTAGCTCGCCACTCACAACCACTTGATTGTCTCTGCGATAAAGCACTTCAACATTCACCACTTGCAAACGCTGATTGTCATCCATCAAGTAAACCTTATCACCATGCAGTGCTCGCTCCGGCACAACCCAACTCAGATTCGCTACACCTTCAATCTCGGCTTTTACAAACATACCATTAACCAACGGCGTTGCGCTGTCTGGCTGCAGTTGTGAATAGTCTTGAGCGATCTCGAGAATAATCCCCGCCGTCGCTTGGTTTTCATCAACCGTTTCGCTGATTCTTGCTACCTTCGCAGGCCAGCTAAGATTCAGGTTACCGCTGTTAAGTTGGATGCTTGCTTTGATTGGCGCTTCATAAGGATTAGGAATTCCTGCGGTATCGCGAGGGAACTGCTTAAAACTGGAGGCTAAAGTTTGTATATCGTGAATAGAAAGTTGCGCCTCCACTTCCATGACATCAATCCCGTGAGCAATAAACATCTCTTGCTGAAGGTTAACCACTTGATTTTGCTCGATATAAACTTGAGCAACTCGCATCGCTCTTGGTAAAGTGACGGTAGTCTTATCGAGAGAGCGTTGCGCCTCTTTGACTTTAGATACATTGACCTTAATCACCGCTTGCGCAACACGTTTTTCGTCTGGCATTAATGCGATTTGGTTCGCGATATCTAATACCAACTTCTGTTGAGATAGCGCACTTTGTTTTTGTAGATCGACATCCGATTGAGAGGTGAGCCCTTTCTTACGCAGATCCTGTTTACGTTGTAACTCTTTATTACTGATCACTAAGCGATTCTTTTCGATCTTAAGAGTCTGATTAAGGTTGTCTTCTTCTTGATTCAATTTCGCTAATGAGGTTTGGCTTGATTTTAGATCCGCCTCTGCTTGTATCAGTTTCAATTCGTAATCCAATGGATCAACCTTGAGCACGACCGTTCCTGCAGGGATCACCTGGCCTTTTTCAAGATCTGGATGTCGATACACGATCTGTCCTGTCACCTCTGCAATCGCTTTCCATTCAACTTTAGGCACCACTTTGCCAAAGCCGACCGCTAACGGCGCTATCAGTTGTTGTTCTAGGCTCACAGTATCAACTAAGCGAGCCCTATCACCCGCAGGTTTGGTTGGAAGATCCGGCTTCAAGTTAATCGCGGCGACAAGGCCAATCACACCAACCGCAAGTGCTGGAAAGAAGAGTAGTTTTCTATTTATTTTCATTATCTTTGGTCCTGCACGGAAGAAGGGCTCGGTGCGTTAATAAAGCCTTCAGTCATCAATTGAATGTTGTGTTCGATTAAACGATTAAGAAATTCTTCATTAATCTCAATCCCATGAATTGCCAATAAAGGCGGCGGAGCGATGAAAGGAAACACCATCAAGCTTACATACGAAACACGGCACAATTTTGGATCCATGTTCTGTTTTAAGATGCCTTGTTCAACCAGCTTTTCAAAAATGACATCTTGGGCTGGCTTTGCAACATCGAGGAAAACCTTTTCGAGCAACTCTCTTTGCACTTCAGAGGGAGGCATATTCATCACTTGGGCTATCAAGCGAGGAAACTTCGGCACCTTGACCATCTCTTTGTAGTAAGTCCTCATTAAATCAAGAAAGTTCTCATGACTGCTTTCTTCAACCAACCTCTGCATCTGCAATTGCATCGGTCGTAGCGTTTCACGCAGCATCGCTTCAAACAGCCCGGCCTTACTACCAAAGTAATAGCGGATCATCGCAATATTGACACCCGCACGCTCAGCAATCAGGCGCGTCGAGACCTTGTCGTATGCTTGAACGACAAACAGATCACGAGCATGCTCAATCAATAACTGTCGAACATCTAAGTTTTTTTGAGGTCGCCCCGCTTTACGCGCTGCCATCACTGAGACCTATCCCTATAATTAATCACACGATTAATTATAGGGATAAATCGACATGGTTGTAGAAGATTAATTACTCACTATTTAATCAAATGATTAATTAATTTAGCCACCCTTTTAATTTTATTGGTGAATCGTTCCATCAAAAAGATTTACTACAAAGTTTTAACCTACACATCAGCCAAACGATAAACTAACCGCCCAGTACAAAACACTCAATCAGCTGATAACACCAGCAAACAACACGCAAGCAGCACAAACCAAAAAAAAACACCGCCAAAGCACGCTGATATTGGATTTTCTTGTTTGACGCTCAGAATAAATTGCGGTAAATATGGTGTTAACAGTTTATTTACGGATATTTGTGTAATGATTTTTTCTTCTTCTCGACTGCTGAAACTTCTCCTTATCGTGAACCAATCGCGCGGGTAAGTTGTGGGTCAAGAACTACACAAATATTAAAACCCGCGCTGAGCGGGTTTTTTTGTAACTGGCACTTTTAAAAGAACATCATTCTTAATAATAATTTGGATAGCAATCGATTCATTATCGATATAAGGAAGCACCCATGAACGATCAAGTGATAATTTTTGACACGACCTTACGTGATGGCGAGCAAGCGTTGGCTGCAAGCTTAACGGTAAAAGAGAAATTACAGATCGCTTATGCACTTGAACGACTGGGTGTAGATGTTATTGAAGCGGGCTTTCCGGTGTCATCACCAGGCGACTTTGAGTCAGTACAAACCATCGCAAAAAATATTAGAGACAGCCGAATCTGTGCACTTTCTCGTGCTGTAGCGAAGGATATCGATGCCGCTGCAGAAGCGTTAAAAGTCGCTGAGCAGTTCCGTATTCACACCTTCATTTCTACATCAACGGTTCACGTGCAAGATAAATTACGCCGTAGCTACGACGATGTTGTCGATATGGCAGTAAAAGCGGTAAAGCATGCGCGCAACTACACAGACGATGTTGAGTTCTCTTGTGAAGATGCAGGTCGTACGCCTATCGATAACCTATGTCGTATGGTTGAAGCGGCAATCAACGCGGGCGCGAAAACCATCAACATTCCAGACACAGTGGGCTACACAGTACCTAACGAGTTTGGTGGCATTATCAAAACGCTATTTGATCGCGTTCCAAACATCGACCAAGCAATCATCTCTGTTCACTGTCACGATGACTTGGGTATGTCGGTTGCTAACTCAATTGCTGCGGTACAAGCCGGTGCTCGTCAAGTTGAAGGTACTATTAACGGTATCGGTGAGCGTGCGGGCAACTGTTCTTTAGAAGAAATCGCAATGATCATCAAAACTCGCCAAGAGTTACTAGGTGTTCATACTGGTTTGGATCATCAAGAGATTCACCGTACCAGTAAGTTGGTTAGCCAGCTTTGCCACATGCCAATTCAAGACAACAAAGCAATCGTCGGTGCTAACGCATTCAGCCACTCTTCAGGTATCCACCAAGACGGCATGCTTAAGAACAAGAACACTTACGAGATCATGACTCCTGAGTCTATTGGCTTGAAAAACAAAGCATTGAACCTAACCAGCCGCAGTGGTCGTGCAGCCGTTAAGAGCCACATGGACGCAATGGGCTACAAAGACAATGAGTACAACCTAGATTCATTGTACGAAGACTTTTTGAAACTGGCTGACCGTAAAGGCCAAGTATTCGATTACGACCTAGAAGCACTAATGCACTTCGCAAATCTACGTGACGAAGATGACTTCTATAAACTTAACTACCTAAGCGTACAATCTGGTAGTGTTATGTCTACCACCAGCATCAAGCTGCAATGTGGTGATGAAGAGAAATGCGAAGCGGCTGTCGGTAACGGCCCGGTTGATGCTTTATACCAATGTATCTACCGCTTAACGGGTTACGAAATTGCATTGGATAAATTCGACCTTACCGCGAAAGGTGAAGGCGAAGATGGCTTAGGCCAAGCTGATATTATTGCTAACTATAAAGGCCGTAAGTACCACGGTACGGGCGTTTCAACGGATATCGTTGAGGCCTCTGGTCAGGCGCTACTGCACGTTATTAATAGCATTCAACGCGCAGACACCATTGCTGAAATGAAACAGCAAAGAATCGCAACAGTTTAAACACCCAATAACAGAGCCCTAGAGCCGATGTTATTGGCTTTAGGGACAAAATTTAAAACGAGCGAAAGAGCTCAGTAACAAGAATTAAAGGATTAACATGACTGATAAATCATACAAGATTGCCGTACTACCTGGTGATGGCATTGGCCCAGAAGTAATGCAGCAAGCACACAAAGTGCTAGACGCGATTGAAAAGAAGCATGCGATTAGCTTTTCTCGTGAAGAGTATGATGTTGGTGGTATCGCAATTGATAACCACGGCTGTCCACTTCCAGAAGCGACAGTAACAGGCTGTGAAGAATCTGACGCAGTACTATTTGGCTCGGTTGGCGGCCCTAAGTGGGAACACCTTCCACCAAACGATCAACCAGAGCGTGGTGCCCTACTTCCTCTACGTAAACACTTCCAACTGTTCTGTAACCTACGTCCAGCTCAAATCCATAAAGGTCTAGAGTCTTTCTCTCCTTTACGTGCTGACATCTCAGGTAACGGTTTCGACATCGTGGTAGTCCGTGAGCTAACAGGCGGTATCTACTTCGGCCAACCTAAAGGCCGTGAAGGCGAAGGCGCAACGGAAAAAGCTTTTGATACCGAGGTTTACCACCGCTACGAAATCGAACGTATTGCAAAGATTGCTTTTGAATCTGCACGCCTACGTAACAAAAATGTTTACTCAATCGATAAAGCGAACGTTCTACAGAGCTCTATCCTATGGCGTGAAGTCGTTGAAGAGATCGCAAAAGATTACCCAGATGTAACGCTAAACCACATGTACATCGACAACGCGACCATGCAGCTAATCAAAGACCCATCTCAGTTTGACGTAATGCTATGTTCAAACATCTTTGGTGACATCATCTCTGATGAGTGCGCAATGATCACTGGCTCTATGGGTATGCTTCCTTCTGCAAGTTTAAATGAAAGCAACTTCGGCCTATACGAACCAGCAGGTGGCAGCGCACCAGATATCGCAGGTAAGAACATCGCAAACCCAGTCGCGCAAATCCTTTCTGCAGCCCTAATGCTTCGTTACAGCCTAGGCGAAGAAGCGGCAGCACAAGACATCGAAGCAGCGGTTTCTAAAGCACTTTCTGCAGGCGAGCTAACGGCAGACCTTGCTGGCAAAAACCAAGCGCTGACTACCTCTGAAATGGGTGACAAGATCGCTGAGTACATCTTAGCTTCATAAGCTAAAGGCTCCGATTAGAAGCAAGTACATAAGAATAATATCAAGCCAAGTCAGCGTAAACCGCATGACTTGGCTCGAAACAAACACTGGGACTGATGCTCCCAAGGAAGAAAAGCTATGTCGACAAACCAGCACGCAAAAACCTTATACGAAAAAGTTTATGACGCTCACGTTGCGGTTGCAGCGAAGGGCGAAACACCAATTCTTTATATCGATCGTCACTTAGTTCACGAAGTAACGTCACCTCAAGCATTTGATGGCTTGCGTGAGAAAGGCCGCAAAGTTCGCCAAGTTGGCAAGACTTTCGCGACCATGGATCACAACGTATCGACACAAACTAAAGACATCAACGCTTCTGGTGAGATGGCTCGTATCCAAATGGAAACGCTATCGAAGAACTGTGAAGAGTTTGGTGTCACGCTTTACGATCTAAACCACAAATACCAAGGTATTGTGCACGTAATGGGTCCTGAGCTAGGTATTACGCTACCGGGCATGACCATCGTATGTGGTGACTCGCACACGGCTACACACGGTGCATTTGGTTCACTAGCATTTGGTATCGGTACTTCAGAAGTGGAACACGTTCTAGCTACGCAAACGCTAAAACAAGCTCGCGCTAAAACCATGAAGATCGAAGTAAAAGGCAAGGTTACTCCTGGCATCACTGCAAAAGACATCGTGCTAGCGATCATCGGTAAAACAACGGCTGCTGGCGGTACTGGCTACGTAGTTGAATTCTGTGGTGAGGCAATTACCGACCTTACGATGGAAGGTCGTATGACAGTATGTAACATGGCAATCGAGCTTGGCGCTAAAGCAGGCTTAATCGCTCCAGATGCAACGACATACGAGTACATCAAAGGTCGTAAGTTCTCTCCAGAAGGCGAAGACCTAGAAGCAGCAATCGAATACTGGGATACGTTAAAAACCGATGCTGATGCAGAATTCGATGCAGTTGTTACATTAGAAGCGGCAGACATCAAACCACAAGTCACTTGGGGTACCAACCCAGGTCAGGTTATCTCAGTAGACACACCAATCCCTGCACCAGAAAGCTTCGCAGACCCTGTAGAAAAAGCATCAGCTGAAAAAGCGCTGGCTTACATGGGTCTTGAAGCCGGTAAATCTCTATCTGATTACAACGTAGATAAAGTGTTCGTGGGTTCTTGTACTAACTCTCGTATCGAAGACATGCGTGCAGCAGCAGCAGTAGCGAAAGGTCGCCAAGTTGCAAAACATGTGCAAGCGCTTATCGTTCCGGGTTCAGAGCAAGTTAAAGCACAAGCTGAGGCTGAAGGCCTAGATAAGATCTTCATCGAAGCAGGCTTTGAATGGCGTTTACCGGGTTGCTCTATGTGTCTTGCGATGAACAACGACCGTCTAGGTCCACAAGAGCGCTGTGCTTCTACATCAAACCGTAACTTTGAAGGTCGCCAAGGCCGTGATGGTCGTACGCACCTAGTTAGCCCAGCAATGGCAGCCGCAGCGGCTATCGCTGGTCACTTTGTCGATATTCGTGAACTTTAATTAGAGGATTTAACATGTCAGGTTTTCAACAACACACCGGATTAGTCGTTCCTCTAGATACGGCCAACATCGATACTGATGCGATCATTCCAAAGCAGTTTCTACAGAAAGTAAACCGCATCGGTTTTGGTAAGCACTTGTTCCACGATTGGCGCTTCCTAGACGATGCAGGCCAACAGCCAAACCCTGATTTTGTAATGAACGAAGCTCGCTACCAAGGCGCTTCAATTCTTTTAGCTCGTGAAAACTTCGGTTGTGGTTCATCTCGTGAACACGCACCGTGGGCGCTTGCCGATTACGGTATCCAAGTAATGATCGCACCAAGCTTTGCCGACATTTTCTACGGTAACTCGATCAACAACCAAATGGTGCCAGTTCGATTGACTGAGCAAGAAGTGGATGAGCTATTCCAATTCGTTGAAGCGAATGAAGGTGCAGAAATTACGGTTGATCTAGAAGCAATGAAAGTCAGCGCGAACGGCAAAGAGTACTCGTTTGAAATTGATGAGTTCCGTCGTCACTGCTTACTGAATGGTTTAGATAATATCGGCCTTACACTTCAACATGCCGATAAGATCTCAGAGTTTGAAGCTAAGATTCCTAGCTTCCTAAAATAATGAGACGTTTCTGAATAAATCTAAAGGTTGGCCAAGTGCCAACCTTTTTTATTTGGCTAAGCTTTTAACTTAACTTCATATGTTTATTTAAATGAAGAGCAATGAAAGAAAATGGTAAGCCTTAAGGTCTTAGTAGTCAGTCATCAGGAGAATGCCATGAAACAACTACTTTTTATTGTCAGCCTACTTTTCTCAACCTTAGCTTGGTCTGCGCCTAAATCCGATCTTTGGCCATACTGGAAGCAAAGCGACGAAACCAACCTAGAACAGGTATCTCATCAAGATTGGCAGCAATTCCTCGATAGCTACTTGGTTAAACAGGGGCAAAATACGTTAGTTAGCTATAAAGCGGTGAACACTGCCGATAAGACCAAACTTAAGCAATACATCAAGCAACTCGAACAGGTGAATCCGCTCAACTATTCAAAAGCGGAGCAGTATGCCTACTGGGTTAATCTATATAACGCCGTGACTGTCGATTTGATTCTTGATGCCTACCCGATCAAATCCATAACTAAACTTGGCGGACTATTTAGTTTCGGTCCGTGGGGAGATGATGTGGTAGTCGTTAATGGGAAATCACTGACACTCAATGACATTGAACACCGAATCCTAAGACCAATTTGGCAAGATCCTCGCACGCATTATGCAGTGAACTGTGCCAGCCTAGGTTGCCCTAACTTACAACCTGACGCTTTTACCTCTAAAAATACTGAAGCCTTGCTAGAGCAAGCTGCAACTGAGTTTGTAAGCAGTGACAAAGGCGTGATGGTTACAAACAATAAGCTTCAACTATCATCGATTTACGAATGGTTTGCTGTGGATTTTGGTACGAAGAAACAGCTTATTCAGCACTTAGAACAATATCGAATTGAAGCAGTAACCAATACTCAAAACATCAGTTATGAATACGATTGGTCGCTCAACCAAGCAAACTAGCTCTAAGGCTAAAGTTGATCACTAAAGTAAAAAAGAGGCGAGAGGTTTTTATTAACCTCTAGCCTCTTCTCAATTCTTTGACCGTATTTCTACAATTAAAAGCTTGAGCTCGGTTGCTGCAAGAACTCAATCTCTTCGGGAGTCGAAGCTCGCCCTAACACCTCATTACGGTGCGGATAGCGACCAAATCGCTCAATGATAACCTTGTGCTTAAACTCAAAGTCCAGATTATGCTCTAATCCCGTTTGAGAAAAGAGTTCCACGGCTTGTTCATGGACTAACAAAGATTCACTGTGCATATAAGGCATATACAGGAAGCTTTTCTGTTGCTCGTTAAGCTGGTGATCAAAACCACCCGCTACCGCCTCTTGGGCTAGAGCCAACGCCATCGGATCAGCAGAAAATGCTGTCGGACTTTTTCTACCAATATTTCGAGAAAACTGATCAAGTACGATAATCTCAGCCAATCGTCCTTGCGCAGTTTGGCGCCACTCAAATAGCTCGCCTTGAATGGCTGCTTTATGCAATTCAGAAAATCGAGACTCTATCAAAGTGTCAATCTCGGCGCCGCCAGTAAACCAATCTTTAGGCGTCAACTCATCGAACCAAAACTCTAGAACATCCTGATACGTTACCGTCATATAATTCCCTTTAATAAAAAACCGAGTAACTTTGTTATTACTCGGTTTAGTGTTCAATTACTTAAAACCTTTTACTTTCTTTATCAGGTCATAAGCATTCTGAATTTCTTGCGATTTCTCTTTCGCAACATTCATCATCTCAGGCGGTAAGCCCTTCGCCATCAGTTTATCTGGGTGATGTTCATTCATCAGCTTGCGGTAGGCTTTCTTCACCTCTTTACCGTCAGCACTTTCACTCACACCAAGAACCTTATATGCGTCGCCAAGTTGGTTCTGTTGCGAAGCCTGTTGCCAACCTGATGATTGCCCATGACCCTGATGGCCACCAAAGCTTCCACCTTGCTGTTGGAAACGGAACGCAGCTTCTTGCATCTGCAAGCGGCGTTCTAGTTGTGCTGCCGAAAACCCAAGCCCTTGCGCTATTTTATGCAGAACTTGACGTTCACTCGGGTGCAAACTTCCATCCGCAAATGCGGCAGATACCTGAAGCTCTAGAAAGAACTGCAGAAGATCAAAACGACCACCCGATGAGATTTTAACTCGCTCAAGTACGTCGTTCAGAGGGAAGTCGCTCTCTTTGCCGTCACGGAATGCATCTTGCGCTGCTTTACGCTGTTCGCCATGCAGGTTCATACGCTCCATCATGGTAAAAGCGAGTTGAATCTCTTCTGGCGTTACCTGCCCTTTCGCTTTAGCAACGTGCCCCATAACCGCAAAAGCGGATTTAAAAAACTCGTTCTGTCTTTCTGCTTGGCTTGGACCTCGACCAAAACCAGAGCTATTGAAGCCTGATTGGTTCAATCCGCGAGCTTTATCGAATTGGTGTCCTAAAAACAGACCAAAAACTAAACCGAGTGGCCCTCCAAATAAAAAGCCAAAAAACGCGCCCAAAATTTTGCCAAATATTTGCATTATGTGTTCTCTATCTATGAATTTTATCTGAGTAATGCTGTCTGATGATGCTGAATGCTATTATTTCCTTTATCATAAGGAAAATGCTTTATTAATTGGATTGATACTAGATCAACCCTTCATCTAGTGACACAGGATAGTTCAACTTCATGCAATCTTTTTCCCGCACCTTGTTAGCCGCGTCTATAAGTACGGCGTTATACGTGTCGACAACTCAAGCTGAAACAATCACCGATAGTAGTGTGCAGGAAATGCCCTCTATAGATCAATGCTTGATCGAGCCCGCTGCAGAAAACGAGACACAGCTACCCGCTCATGTTGAGTCAGATCGCTTAGAAGCTATCAATGGTGACAAGGCAATATACTCAGGTGACGTAGTCGTTACGCAAGGGAACAAGACCATCCTTGCAGATAACGTAACCCTGCACCAACAAGAAAATATCGTTGTAGCTGAAGGCAACGTAAACTTTAGTGATGGTCAAATCAAATCTATCTCAGACAGAGCGACCAATAATCTGACTACAGATGAAATGACGCTTGAGAACACCGATTACGAATTCCTTTGCGAGCCCGGTCGCGGAGATGCTGTTTATATAGCAAAAACAGGTAAAGCGGTTTATGAGATTGAAGATGGCTCGATTACGTCTTGCCCAATTGGCGACAATGCTTGGCGTCTAAGAGCATCGAGCATCAGTGTCGACCAAGACGAAGAACAAGCCACTTTTTATAATCCACGTTTTGAAATCCAAAGTGTTCCTGTCTTTTACTTACCTTACTTAACGGTACCGGTGGGTGATACACGTAAAACCGGTTTCTTGTACCCAACAGTTTCATACGGTTCAAGCGATGGTTTTGAAGCTGAAATCCCAGTTTATTGGAACTTAGCACCAAACTACGACTTAGAAACCACCTTCAAGTACATGCAAGAGCGTGGCACTCAACTCAACAGTAAATTCAGATATTTGAGCGACTTTGGTTCAGGTAGCATCAAATCAGAATACCTACCTGATGATAAAAAGTTCGAAGAGAAAGGTGACCGCTGGGGTGCACAACTCCAGCACTCAGGTATATTCCAACAGTCTTGGTTATTCGAAGTCGACTACTCAAAAGTGAGTGATATTGATTACTTTACTGACGTTAGCTCAAGCAGCATAGGTAACCGTGAAGATGGCCAGCTATTACAGGAAGGGCAGGCAACTTACCGTTCTCAAAACTGGGATGCGTCTGTACTTGTACGAGATTTCCAAGTTCTTACTACGAGCAACAACCTACCTTACCGTCTGATGCCTCAGCTTGAATACAATTACTACGCTCCTGAGGTAATGGAGTATTTAGACTTCGATATGATCAGTCATGTTTCACTCTTTGATACCGACGCTTCAGGTAAACCTTCTGCGACTCGTGTCCATGTTGAGCCTGGCATCACCATCCCTGTAGGCAATACTTGGGGGACTTGGACAACAGAAGCTCGACTACTTGGTACATACTACCAACAGGATCTGAATGACATTGATAGTGAGTATGAAGATTTAGAGGAATCAGTAACACGTGTAATACCTGAGTTTAGAAGCCACGCAGGTATCGTTCTTGAACGTGATACAAAAATTGTAGGTAATTACACTCAAACACTCGAACCTCAAGTTCAGTACCTTTACGTACCAGAAGAAGATCAAAGCGATATTGGTCTTTATGATACTACGCTGTTACAAACCGACTATTATGGCTTATTTAGAAGTCGTAAATACAGTGGCGTAGACCGCGTTGCTGCGGCAAATCAAATCAGCTATGGCGCCTCGTCTCGTTTCTTTGATGATGAATATAAAGAACGTCTCAATATTTCTTTTGGCCAAATTTTTTATATCGACAAAGATACAAAACAGACTTTAGACAACGACGACTCTGATAAGAAAACTAATTATTCGTCTTGGGCTATCGAAATGGACTTCAACTATGATGACTACCTGTTCTACCATGGTGGTGTGCAATACGACATCGATACCACTGCGATGCAACTTGCCAACAGCACATTAGAATATCGCTTCGCAGGCGGTTACATACAGACCAACTATCGCTATGTAACAGAAGAGTACATAAATGAAACTGTTGATTTTGACGTATCAGGAATAACTAGAGATGGTATCTCACAAGCGGGTTTACTTGGTGCCTACCAAATTTCACCGAAATGGAGCACAAGTGCTCAATATTTCTATGACTTAACCACACAAGAGGATCTAGAGTGGTTAGCTCGACTAAATTATAAATCGGACTGTTGGTACATCGGCTTTACCTATAGCAACCGTTTGACGAACAACATTAGTGATCCAAGTATCACTCCTGAATATGAAAACAACTTTAGTGTGAACTTCGGTATTATCGGCTTTGGTACCAACATTGGTTCTGACTCAGGAGCCGTTGGGGATAGCAGCTCTGACAACTCTCTAAGCTATGGTCGCCCATTCTTCTTAAACAACTAATTTTCTTTATTGATAAAACGTCAGTAAATTTAAAGGATTACACATGACATTGTGGAAACGCACATTAATTGCTATTGCAGCGACTTGTACTTTATCAACAAGCTTTGCAGCACCGGTTGAGCTAGACAGCGTAAAAGTTATCGTTAACGAAGGCGTTATCTTACAAAGCGACATCGATGCTTCGATGAAGACACTGCGTGCCAACGCAAAAAAAAGCGGTCAAACACTGCCATCGCAAGATGTGCTCAATGAGCAAGTACTAGAAAAACTGATCATCGATACTATTCAAACTCAAGAAGCAGAACGTATCGGTGTTCGTATTGATGATGCTCGACTTGATCAAGCAATTGAAGGTATCGCTAAAGACAACAACCAAACGGTAGAACAACTTACCGCATCGGTTGCTGAAGAAGGCCTTAGCTACAATGCATTTCGAGAGCAAGTAAGAAAAGAGATTGCAGCAAGTGAAGCTCGTAACGCCTTAGTTCGTCGCCGTATCAATATTCTTCCTGCGGAAGTTGATAACCTAGCAGATATCTTAGCGCAAGAGACTAACGCGACCGTTCAATATAAAATTGGCCACATTCAACTGCGCTTTAATGATGACCAAACCAAAGAAGAGTTAGAAGCTCAAGCTACTGAACTGGTTGAAGAACTGAACTCAGACAAAGATTTCAGCACCATGGCATATACTTACTCTAAGGGTCCTAAAGCGCTGCAAGGTGGTGATTGGGGTTGGATGCGTAAAGAAGAGATGCCAACCATTTTTGCTGACCAGATCAAAATGCAAAATAAAGGCAGCATCATCGGTCCTTTCCGTAGCGGTGTAGGTTTCCACATTCTAAAAATTGAAGATGTGAAAGGCTTAGAAACCGTAGCAGTAACGGAAGTGAATGCTCGTCATATCTTGATTAAGCCAACCGTAATCTTGAGTGACGATGGCGCGAAAGAACAACTTGAAGAGATCACGCGCCGCGTAAACACAGGTGAAGCGAGCTTTGGCGACCTTGCACAGCAATACAGCCAAGATCCAGGTTCTGCAGTACAAGATGGTGAGCTAGGCTACCAAACACCAGATTTGTATGTACCAGAATTCAAACACCAAGTAGAAACGCTACCAGAAGGCAAAATCAGTGCGCCATTCAAAACCGTACACGGTTGGCACATTGTTGAAGTACTAGACCGTCGCGAAGTCGACCGTACCGATTCAGCTTTGAAAAACAAAGCTTACCAAATTCTATTTAACCGTAAATTCAACGAAGAAGCTGGTGCTTGGCTACAAGAAGTAAGAGCAAGTGCCTTTGTTGAGATGGTTGAGGACGACCAAGATGGCAACAACTAAACGTATTGTCATAACCGCAGGTGAACCAGCAGGGATAGGCCCAGATTTAACTTTGGCTCTATCTCAAGAAAGTTGGCCTCATCAACTCGTGGTTTGTGCTGATAAAACACTGCTATCCGAGCGAGCTAAAATTCTTGGTATCGAAGTCGATCTGCTAGATTATGACGCAAACGCAACTAAGCAACCGCAACGCGCTGGCACACTGGTAGTGAAACACGTTCCACTTGCTGAAGCGGCAGTTGCAGGTCAACTCAATGAGGCTAATGGTCATTACGTATTAAATACTTTAGAAACCGCAGCAATTGGCTGTATGAATGATGAATTTGATGCTATTGTCACCGGCCCCGTTCACAAGGGTGTAATTAACCGAGCTGGCGTTGCTTTTAGCGGCCATACCGAGTTCTTTGCAGAGAAGTCCAATACACCACTGGTGGTGATGATGTTGGCAACTGAAGGGCTGCGTGTTGCGCTAGTCACAACGCACATCCCACTAGCTTATGTATCTCAAGCAGTGACCGAAGACAGATTAGAGCAAATTATTGCTATTCTGAATAAAGATTTGGTTGAGAAGTTTGCTATTGAGAAACCAACTATCTACGTATGTGGCTTGAATCCACATGCTGGTGAAGATGGTTGTTTAGGGCGTGAAGAGATTGAAACCATCACCCCGACGCTAGAAAAAATTCGCCAAGAAGATGGCATCAATTTAGTTGGCCCATTGCCAGCAGACACCATCTTTAATGAAAAATATTTGCAAGATGCAGATGCTGTTTTAGGTATGTATCACGACCAAGTACTCCCGGTATTGAAATACAAAGGGTTTGGTCGCTCAGTGAACATCACGCTTGGCTTACCGTTTATTCGCACATCAGTCGACCACGGTACCGCCTTAGACTTGGCAGGGAAAGGCCAAGCCGATACAGGGAGCTTTAGAACAGCGCTCACGCACGCCATTGAATTAGTAGAGAAAAAGCAATGAGAAATGATGTCCACTTAGGGCACAAAGCGCGTAAACGTTTTGGTCAAAACTTCCTTAACGATCCATACATTATTGATGGCATCGTATCGAGTATTAACCCACTACCAGGTCAAAACTTGGTAGAGATCGGTCCTGGTCTAGGCGCAATTACTGAGCCTGTGGGTAAGCTTGTCGATAAATTTACTGTTATCGAATTGGATAGAGACCTTGCAGAACGTCTTCGTAACCATCCAGATCTTGCGGACAAGCTAACGATCCGTGAAGGCGATGCGATGAAGTTCGATTTCCAAGAACTGGTTAAGCCAAACAATAAGCTACGCATCTTTGGTAACTTGCCATATAACATCTCTACACCATTGATGTTCCACCTTTTTGAATTCCATAAAGACGTGCAAGACATGCACTTTATGCTTCAAAAAGAAGTGGTTAACCGTCTAGCTGCTGGCCCTGGCAGTAAAGCTTACGGTCGTCTTACTGTAATGGCTCAATACTACTGTAAAGTAACGCCTGTGTTAGAAGTTCCACCAACGGCCTTCGTTCCGCCACCGAAAGTAGACTCAGCAGTCGTGCGCCTACAGCCATACGAAGTGCTGCCTTATCCGGCAAAAGATCTGAAATGGCTAGATCGCGTCTGTCGTGAAGGCTTTAACCAACGTCGTAAAACAGTTCGTAACTGCTACAAGAGCTTAATCGATAAGGAAGTGCTTGAAGAGCTAGGTATCAACCCAAGCATGCGTCCTGAGAACTTAACGCTCGAGCAGTTTGTCGACATGGCAAACTGGTTGTACGACAGTCATAACGCTGACAAATAAATAAAAAAGGCTCCTACACTTCGGTTAGGAGCCTTTTTTATGTAATACTTTAATTACATTAAGTATATCAACAACAAAAGGTGCGAATATGGATATATCTACGCCTTGTATCAAATGCCAGGTTCACTCTAAGTACATAGAAGAACAATCTGAGCCAACGAAGAATCGTTATGTCTTCGCCTACATTATTACCATCAAAAATCTAAGTAAAACAACGGTGCAACTTATGTCTCGCCGCTGGTTAATTACCGACTCTAACGGCAAGCAGCTCACCATTGAGGGTGATGGTGTAGTTGGCCAACAACCCGTGATTGAAGCCAACGACGAGTACACCTACACAAGTGGTACGGTCATCGAAACCCCTGTTGGCGTTATGCAAGGTCACTATGTGATGACCGATAACAAGGGCATTGATTTTATTACCGAAGTTGACCCATTCAGACTCGCAATCCCTAATATTCTTAATTAGCCGTACATCCGTATCTACAGGAAATTATTGTGTCGAATTACATTGTCGGAGACATCCAAGGGTGCTTCGACGAACTTCAAGGACTACTTGAAAAAATTAACTTTGATAAACACCAAGATACTTTATGGGTCGCCGGAGACTTAGTTGCTCGAGGCCCTAAATCATTGGAGACGTTACGCTTTATTCGTAACCTTGGTGACGCAGCTAAGGTTGTATTAGGCAACCACGACTTACATCTTCTGGCGGTGTCCTTAGGACTATTTCCAGCGAAACCAAAAGATAAGACTCAAGCGATTCTTGATGCTGAAGATCGTGAACTGCTAATCGAATGGTTAAGACAACAGCCTTTGCTTCAAGAACACCCAGAGTTCGTGATGTGCCATGCGGGTATCTCACCGCAGTGGAATCTAGAAAGAGCACGTGTTGAAAATCGAGAGATCGTATCCTTGTTAAAGTCCGATAAATGGCAATGGCTAATCGAAAACATGTACAGCAACGCGCCTGATTTATGGCATCAGGATTTACATGATATTGAGCGCTATCGCTATGCGATCAATAGCCTGACAAGAATGCGTTTCTGTTTTGAAGATGGCCGTCTCGACATGGCATGTAAGCTACCACCGAATGAGATTACCGATGAACCATTAGTGCCATGGTTTGACCTTCCGCAACGCATAAAGCTCGATAAAACCGTTGTTTTTGGACACTGGGCTGCGCTTGAAGGCTATAACGGAAAAGACGTAATTGGACTTGATACTGGATGCGTCTGGGGAGGTGAATTGACAATTCTTCGCTGGGAAGACAAACAGTTTTTCACTCAGAAAGCGCTATAAAGATACGAGAAACTTGCGCTACCTTGGTAGGGTAACGCAAGCATTTTTCAGAGACTAGCTATTGATAACCACAGTTAACGCTCGAGAATCACAAACTCCATGTTGTGTTTGTTTTTCTCGTCAGCTTGATAGCTCTCGTTAAAGCTCTGCTTCCAACCTTCACCCCAGTCAGGAAATTGTGTATCTCCATCGACGGCGAAATCGATGTAAGTCAGATACAACTTGTCCGCTTTAGGTAAGCAGCTCTCATAAATAGAGCCGCCACCAATGATCATCACCTCTTCAACATCACTGAGTAGCTCTAGAGCCTGTTCAATAGAAGTTACCGTCGTTACACCTTCAATCTTTAAACTCTCATCACGGCTGATTACGACATTCAACCGACCCGGCAAAGGGCGTCCAATAGAATCGTAGGTCTTACGTCCCATCACGACTGGTTTACCCATAGTCGAGCGTTTAAACCATGCAAAATCCGCAGGTAAATGCCAAGGCATCTGATTGTCTTTACCAATTATACGGTTGTTTGCCATTGCCGCTATCATGCTGATGATCATAAATCGAAAGTCCTGTCCCTAAAAAGAAAATTAACGCTAAACGATAGGTCTACGGCGATAGAATAACAGCCCTGGCACAGCTAAGCCAACCGCCAACCCTGCGATAATGAACATCGATTTTAAAAAGTTCTCCATCAACATTGCCAACAACTCAGGCGTGTAGCCTGCCCTGTTAATCTCCACCATCGCAATCATCGCCTTGAAGGCGAACACACCTGGCACCATAGGAATTAGAGCTGCAACCGTAAACACCTTCGGATGTGCTAACAGTTTATGTGACCAATGAACCCCTATCATACCAACCACGGTTGCGGCGAAGAACGTCGCCCATTCGATTGGAATACCAAAGTGCATCATCAGATACCGGCTACCATGACCGATAGAACCACCGAGTGCACAATAAATTAAAGCACGTTGCGGAACGTTAAACACCAATGCAAACCCAACCGCAGGAATAGCGGCGAAAAACATATCGTTGAGCAGACCTAAAAACAGTTCGAAAATACTCATTAGCTTGCCCACCCCCAAACATCTGATAGACTCATCGCCGCGACAATGCCCAAGCTCGTCGCCAGAGTTAATAAGCTGGCCATGGTAAAGCGCGCTAACCCCATATTAATATGGCCTTTAAGCATATCAGCGACGGAGTTAATCAGAGGAAAACCAGGTACTAACATTAATACAGATGAAGCCATCACGATCGTGGGTTGGCCGCCAATATTGTAAAGTACGGCTTGAGCTGAAATGGTCGTGGTAACGAATGCTGTGATAGCAAAGTTTAATAGCGGATTGAAATGGCGGTGCCCAATCTCTTGCCTGACGATCATACCGCAAGCTGAAGCAATAAAAGTCATCATGAAGACTTGCCAGTCTCCGCCCGCAAGGTGGCTAAAAGAGGCGCACGACAACCCTATCATCACAACCACTAACCAACGGTTGTAGCGCTCGGGGCTGATGTTTTGAATCTTTTTATACGCCAAATCATAATCGAGAATTCCCTTCTCCATCATGATGCAAATGCGTTGAATGTCGGTGATAACCTGCATGTTAATGCCACGATCAGCACAACTTCGAGTAGTGGTAATACAGTGATCATCCATTACGGTAGTTACAACAAGCGCATTGGCTGACAGTGCGACTTCAACCTCATTCACCCCACAAGCAATACCGATGCGACGCATGATATCGCCGACCAGTGTGCTCTCTGCCCCGTGCGCCAATAACATTTGTCCTGATTGAGCGACGAGTCTTGAGATCGCTCTTTGCTTTGATGCCATGATTTCCTTCCCATAGGCGTTAATTATCTAAAGATAAATTTTGCATAAAAAACAGTAAGACGTCATGATTTAGATACAAAAAAACCGCAATTTTCATTGCGGTTTAATAAAACTATCAGTGTACTTGTAAGAAGCGACCGATGCGTTATGAGAAACTAAGAGGATTAGTCACGAACATAGATAACATGGCCGTCATCCTCTTCGTCATCCCAATCGTCCCAATCGTCGTCATCTTCAGTAACGACATTCTTACCGCTCATCGCATCTTTATGGTAGTCATCCCACATAAAGTCTACTTTTTCTTCTTCTTCAACTTCTACAACTTCACGAGGTAGGTTTTCCATAAACTCACCTAGTTTGAAGCAAAGATCTTTGGTGCCGATTTTATTCACAGCAGAGATCTTGAAGTACTCGCCTTCCCAGCCCAAAGCATCGATGATTTCTTGAATCTTTTCGTCTGCTTCGTCTTCTGGCATTAGGTCAACTTTATTGAACACTAACCAGCGAGGTTTTTGTGAAACTTTTTCACTGTATTGCTCAAGCTCATCGATGATCGTTAGTGCATTCTGAATAGGATCAGATTGATCGATCGGCATAATGTCGATCATATGCAGAAGAACACGACAACGCTCAAGGTGCTTAAGGAATCGGATACCAAGGCCAGCGCCATCAGCTGCGCCTTCGATTAGTCCTGGGATATCGGCAACAACGAAGCTCTTTTCAGGGACAACACTTACCACACCCAAGCTTGGGATCAAAGTAGTGAACGGGTAATCAGCCACTTTTGGTTTCGCAGCAGATACTGAACGAATAAAAGTAGATTTACCTGCGTTTGGTAGGCCAAGCATACCAACGTCAGCTAATAGAAGAAGCTCTAAACGCAGTTCACGAACTTCGCCTTTAGTACCCATTGTCTTTTGACGAGGAGCGCGGTTAACAGACGATTTAAAACGCGTGTTACCAAGACCGTGCCAACCACCTTTACCAACCATTACTTTCTTGCCGTGTTCAGCAACTTCAGCAACGATTTCGTTGGTGTGGATATCAACTGCACGCGTACCAACTGGTACTTTCAGCGTAATGTCTTTACCACGTTTACCAGTACAGTTACCGCCGCGACCATTCTCGCCACGCTCTGCATTGTAAAAACGTTGGAAACGGTAATCGATCAGTGTGTTTAAGTTCTCATCCGCTTGGATGTAAACATCACCGCCGTCACCACCGTCGCCGCCATCAGGACCACCTTTAGCGACGAATTTTTCGCGCCAAAAGCTAACTGTACCATTACCGCCATCACCGGCTTCTATTTTTACTACCGCTTCATCAACGAATTTCATTTTTTAACTCCGCACTTACGTTGCGTTACCACTCATCAAGGAGTGATATAAATTCTAGCAGATCCGTGTTTAGATCGATCACCTAAGATCTAGGCCGACCTGCAACCAAGGAACAAATAAGGAGAGGTTCTTTGCTTCTTATTTCTTAAAAACTAATCTGTTTATCAAAAAATAAAACGGCTTCTCAAAACCAAAACAAGAGCGTCTGCTTTTTTATTCTTGCTATAAATAAAAAACCCTGCCGAATCGGCAGGGCTTTTGAATTCAGCTTGAAAGCTAATAAAATAATCTAGTTAAAGATTAAATTACTCAGCTTCGATGCTTACAAACTTACGGTTTTTAGGACCTTTAACAGCAAATTTCACTTTACCTTCAGTAAGAGCGAAAAGAGTGTGGTCTTTACCGATGCCAACGTTTGTGCCAGCGTGGAACTTAGTACCACGTTGACGAACGATGATGTTACCTGCAAGAACAGATTCACCACCAAAACGCTTAACACCAAGACGTTTGCTTTCTGAATCGCGGCCGTTATTAGTAGAACCGCCAGCTTTTTTATGTGCCATTGTTAAACTCTCCTAATACTTAAGCGTTAATGCCAGTGATTTTCACTTCAGTGAACCACTGACGGTGACCAGCTTGCTTACGCGAGTGCTTACGACGACGGAACTTAACGATTTTTACTTTATCGCCACGACCGTGTTGTACTACTTCTGCAGTAACCTTGCCACCTTCAACAAGAGGTGCACCAACAGCGATTTCTTCGCCGTTAGCAACAAGAAGAACTTTATCAAATTCAACAGTTGCACCAGTTTCAACGTCTAATTTCTCTAAACGAAGTGTTTGACCTTCGCTTACTCGGTGTTGTTTGCCACCAGATTGGAAAACAGCGTACATATTTTACTCCGCTTTTTCCGCACAGCCTATGGTTGTTAATTGTACAACTCGGGTGTGCGCTAAACTAATCAATAGGGCGCAGATTCTACGGGAATCATGGCGCTATGACAAGCCATATTTTTAAAAAATTGGCGAAAACCTGTTCGCCAAAGAAAAGTGCGGCAATCATGCCCTTTAGCGATGTATTAATCAACGTTTTTTAGTGTATTATTCAACAATTAAATACAACGTATAAGCCTTACAGGGTCTAACTTCAGCCGGATGAACAATGGATTTTAAAGCTATCCAAACGCTTACTGCCAATGATATGGCAAAAGTGAATGAAACAATTCAAGCCCAACTTAATTCTGACGTAAGTTTAATCAACCAGCTTGGTTTTTATATCGTTAGCGGTGGTGGCAAACGCCTACGCCCTTTGCTTGCTCTTTTATCTGCTCGCGCACTTGGTTATCAAGGTGAAGCTCATATCACCTCTGCAGCCTTTATCGAGTTTATTCACACCGCAACCCTGCTTCACGACGATGTTGTCGATGAATCAGACATGAGACGCGGTAAAGCGACGGCCAATGCCGCTTTTGGTAATGCCGCTAGCGTTTTGGTGGGTGACTTTATCTACACACGCTCATTCCAAATGATGACAACGCTAGGATCTTTAAAGATCCTTGAGCTAATGAGTGAAGCGGTAAACGTGATTGCCGAGGGTGAAGTTCAACAATTAATGAACTGCAATAACCCAGACACCACAGAAGAAAGCTACATGCAGGTGATCTACTCTAAGACTGCTCGTTTGTTCGAAGCTGCGACCCAAATCGGTGCGATTCTTACTGAGTCATCACCAGAGATCGAAACAGCAATGCAGAACTATGGTAAATACCTAGGCACCGCTTTCCAACTGATTGACGATGTGATGGATTACACTGCAGATGGTAAAGAGATGGGTAAAAACGTTGGTGACGATCTAGCCGAAGGCAAACCAACACTGCCTCTACTTTACGCAATGCATAATGGCTCTCCTGAACAAGCAAGCATGATTCGTGAAGCGATTGAGAAAGCGAACGGCATGGAACGTCTTGACGATATTATGGCTGTAATGAAAGAGACAGGCTCTTTAGAGTACACAACAAATAAAGCCTACGAAGAGGCCGATAAAGCCATCGCTGAGCTTTCTGTACTTCCTGACTCAGAATATAAGCAAGCGCTAACCACGCTCGCACACTTAGCTGTTAAACGCAGTAAGTAAGCAGGTTAATAGACAACTCGCTTCTAGCTTCTATATAAATAACAAAAAGAGCCTCAGGGCTCTTTTTTTTGGTTTTCAACAAATATTTGTAGGTGAGCCAAATTCAATATCGACTGGCTTCTAATGATAACGGCAGTTGTGCTTCAATCTCTTCAAGCTCTTCCATTGGCACCGCGTACTGCTCATGCCCGTTGTAAGTCTCTACTAGCGCGTACTGCTCTTGCTCATCAATTACCAATACTTTTCCTAAGTGCCCCAAATATTCGACATTCATACCCTTCTGAACAGTAGCCATAACATTTACCTTCACATTAATTGTAAAGCTAAATACGAGTAGCTTGAACTTCAGGATCAAAAAAGCCGATCATAATGACCGGCCCTTATTAATTAGCTTAAGTCTGAGTTAAATAGCGTTTCGCTTATTTAGCGAATTCAACACCAATCTCGATGTCACCATTTAGCGTTTCAAGCATGCTATCTAAAGCGTTACGTTCGAAGTCACTTAGCTCACCGTAGCTAAGGATCGCTTCAGCGCCCTCTTTGCCTAGTTTAACTGGCTGTGCGAAGAATGGAGCGTGCTCGCCTTCACCTTCAACGTATGCACATTCAATCACGTTTTCTTCACCTTGAAGTGCTTTAACTAGTGCAAGACCGAAACGACAAGCCGCTTGACCCATAGACAGTGTCGCACTGCCGCCGCCAGCTTTAGCTTCTACTACTTCAGTACCTGCATTTTGGATGCGAGTCGTTAGCGCTGCAATTTCTTCATCAGTGAACTCTACGCCTTCAACTTGAGAAAGTAGAGGAAGAATCGTTACGCCTGAGTGACCACCGATAACAGGAACACGGATGTCGCCTGGATCTTTGTCTTTTAGTTCAGCAACGAACGTTTCAGAACGAATCACATCAAGAGTCGTAATACCGAATAGACGACGCTTGTCGTAAACGCCCGCTTTCTTCAGTACTTCAGCCGCGATTGGCACTGTTGTGTTTACTGGGTTAGTAATGATACCAACACAAGCAGTCGGACAAGTAACTGCGATTTTCTCTGCAAGAGACTTAACAATGCCAGCGTTCACATTGAAAAGATCCGCACGATCCATACCAGGCTTACGAGCAACACCCGCTGAAATAAGTACAACATCCGCACCTTCTAGTGCTGGTGTTGGATCTTCACCCGCGTAACCTTTGATCGAAACAGGCGTTGGGATATGGCTAAGATCGGCAGCAACACCCGGTGTTACCGGAGCGATGTCGTAAAGTGCAAGATCTGAACCAGCAGGTAGGCGGTTCTTAAGTAGTAGGGCTAGGGCTTGACCGATGCCACCAGCGGCACCAATAACAGCTACTTTCATTGTTATTCTCCTTGAGAGCTTTCTCTTATAGATTCTTTGTAGGGTAATTCTTGAGCTAAATCTAAGTTAAAAAACTATATTAATCACAAAGTGATTACAATCAATTAACGCTAGCTTTGCGACTTCGCGCAAGTCAATAAAACCGTGCTACACAGCAAGTTCGCATTATGGCGATAATCGACTGAAATAACAAAATAAGTCGTCGCAAATAACACATTATTCTATTAAATATTTACAGTGATATGACTAACAAATTACAGGGATGTTTTGGCTAAAATTGAATATGTATGCGAAAATATGCAAACATCTTTGTTAATGAATAAGAATGACATATGCGCAATACAGAAAAGCAAGACAACTTAGTTCGTGCATTTAAAGCCTTACTAAAAGAAGAACGTTTTGGCTCACAAGGCGAAATTGTGGATGCCCTAAAACACGAAGGTTTTGAAAGCATCAACCAGTCTAAAGTCTCGCGTATGTTAACCAAGTTTGGTGCCGTTCGAACTCGTAACGCAAAAATGGAGATGGTTTACTGTCTTCCTGCTGAGCTAGGTGTTCCGACCGTTTCTAGCTCTTTACGAGAATTAGTACTAGATATTGACCACAACAATGCATTGGTGGTGATACACACAGGTCCTGGTGCGGCGCAGCTGATTGCTCGTTTATTAGACTCACTAGGTAAGTCGGAAGGTATACTGGGCGTAGTCGCAGGTGATGACACTATCTTCATTACTCCAACGTTATCGGTTACCACTAAGCAACTGTTTGATTCAGTGTGCGAACTGTTTGAATACGCTGGATAATTGATCGCTGTTTCATAACTATCAGCCTTATTAATGGATCACGAGTATCTATTTGCTTCGTGATCCAAATCACATCCTAGAATATCCATACCTCCCTTCCAAAATCACACTAAACCATTGATTTTAAAAAACTCAGTAGCAAATCAAACACGAGATCAAGACATCATTTGTTAGATTTTTTAGCTATATCTTTTAACATTCGAGTAATTTTCTGCCAATTTTTGATATTATTCAGCCACTTTTTCATCACATGGATTGAAAAAGGTGCCGTTTCCAAATAGGAAACTCCTGAAGCAACTACACTTGTTTCAGGGTTAATAATGAATAAAGGAAGGGAAATTCATGGCATTTACCAAACTTATTAAAGTTGGTGCTATTGCAGCTGCTGTAATGGGCGCTGGCGCTGTTAACGCTCAAGAGTTCATCACGATTGGTACTGGTTCAGTTACGGGTGTTTACTACCCAACTGGTGGTGCGATTTGTAAGCTAGTGAACAAGGGCCGCAAAGACCACAACATTCGTTGTTCTGTAGAGTCTACTGGTGGTTCAATCTACAACGTTAACACCATCCGTGCTGGTGAACTAGATTTCGGTGTTGTTCAATCGGACTGGCAATACCACGGCTACAACGGTACAAGTAAGTTCAAAGATCAGGGCGAATACAAGAAACTTCGCGCGATGTTCTCTCTACATACAGAACCGTTCAACATCATCGCTCGTACTGATGCTGGCATCAACAATGTGTCTGACCTAGCAGGTAAGCGTGTAAACATTGGTAACCCAGGTTCTGGTGACCGTGCAACGATGGGTGTTGTAATGGACGCTATGGGCTGGACTAACGACAGCTTCAAGCTTGCTTCTGAACTTAAAGGTTCTGAGCGTTCACAAGCACTTTGTGATAACAAGATTGATGCATTCATCTACATGGTTGGTCACCCGAACGGATCAATCAAAGAAGCAACAACGTCTTGTGATGCAAAACTGGTTTCAGCAACAGGTCCACAGATCGACAAGATCGTAGCTGAAAACCCATACTACGCTTACAGCACAGTTCCTGCTGGTATGTACCGTGGTACTGACGCTGACGTAAACAGCTTCGGTGTTGCAGCTACTATGGTAACAACTTCAGACGTTTCTGAAGAAGTTGCATACAACGTTGCTAAGGCAGTATTTGAAAACTTTGACACTTTCAAACGCCTACACCCAGCATTTGCTAACCTGAAAAAAGAAGACATGGTTAAAGCGGGTATCTCTATCCCTCTTCACCCAGGCGCAGCAAAATACTACAAAGAAGTGGGCCTTCTAAAGTAACTCTACTTTAAGCCTACTACACCAATAAGGAGGCTAGCCCTCCTTATTGGCTTTTCACGTTTTATAAAAATAATTTAAGTGAAAAGAACAGCCCTTTAAGTTTCTCCAATTTGGAGGACTTACCTTCGTATCAAGCCTAAGACAAAGACGAACAAAAAACGCATTTCCCTATCCATTCACTACACTAGATAGGAAATAAATAACGTTTGGTTGTTCGTAAGAAAAGGCAGACCATCAATAATAAGGATAAAGTACATGACGCAGACAACATCACCGTCTCCAGATGTGCAAGAAATGGTGGCACAATCAGATACTGGTGCGCGTAGCCCTCGTGGTATCCAAGGCCGTATTTTATGGTTTGTGCCTCTATGTTGGTCACTGTTCCAACTTTGGTATGCATCTCCGCTGCCGTTCATTTTTAACTTCGCAATTTTAAACGACACTGAAGCTCGAGCAATTCACCTTACGTTTGCTATTTTCCTAGCCTTTACCGCTTATCCAGCCATGAAGAATTCGCCTAGGGATCGCATCCCCGCAGTCGATTGGATATTAGCGCTTGTAGGTAGCTTTTCAGCTTCTTATATCTATATTTTCTATACTGAACTCGCTGAGCGATCGGGCGCACCAACAACATTCGATATTGTTGCGGCTGTATTCGGTATGGTTTTACTGCTTGAAGCAACACGACGCGCTTTGGGTCCACCTCTTATGGTTGTGGCAGCAGTATTCCTACTTTATACCTTTGGCGGCCCTCACATGCCGGACGTTATTGCCCACAAAGGTGCGAGCCTGAACAAGGCAATGTCGCATCTGTGGCTAACAACTGAAGGTGTATTCGGTGTGGCACTTGGCGTATCAACGTCATTCGTATTCTTGTTTGTACTGTTTGGTGCAATGCTAGAACGTGCTGGCGCCGGTGCTTACTTTATTAAAGTTGCATTCTCACTGCTTGGTCACATGAAAGGCGGCCCAGCGAAAGCAGCCGTTGTCGCATCAGGTCTGTCTGGTTTGGTATCAGGTTCATCTATCGCGAACGTGGTAACCACGGGTACCTTTACTATCCCGCTAATGAAGCGTGTTGGTTTCCCGGGCACTAAAGCAGGCGCAGTAGAAGTCGCGGCTTCAACCAATGGTCAATTAACACCACCTATCATGGGTGCAGCAGCCTTCTTGATGGTTGAGTATGTGGGCATTTCGTATGTAGAAGTAATCAAAGCCGCGCTACTGCCCGCTCTGATCTCTTACATCGCTCTGATTTACATTGTTCATCTAGAAGCATGTAAAGCAGGTATGACTGGCCTACCTCGTCGCCACACACCAACTATCGTACAAAGCTTACTGTCTTTCACGGGTACCATTTTAGGTCTGTGTGTTATCAGTGCCGCAGTTTACTACGGTGTCGGTTGGACGAAAGATGTCTTTGGCGATGCTGCAACACCAATCGTAACGGTGGCTCTATTAGTCGCTTATGTCGCTCTGGTTCGTGTATCAGCAAAATACGCATCTGAAGGCGGCATGGAAATCGATGCGGATCTCAAAGAAGTTCCGGATCCAGGTCCAACAATTAAGTCTGGCCTGCACTTCCTATTGCCTATCGTGGTGCTTGTTTGGTGTTTAACAGTTGAACGTTTCTCTCCAGGTCTGTCGGCATTCTGGGCGACCGTGTTCATGATCTTCATTCTGATCACTCAGCGTCCGTTAATGACTCTAATGAACAAATCAGACGATCTTGCAGAGCAAACTAAAGCTGGCTTCGTTGATCTCGCAGAGAGCTTGGTTTCAGGCGCACGTAACATGATTGGTATCGGTGTCGCGACAGCGGCTGCAGGTACGGTTGTAGGCGTGGTGACTCTAACGGGTATCGGTCTAGTAATGACGGACTTCGTTGAGTTTATCTCAGGCGGCAGCATCATTCTTATGTTGCTATTCACTGCAGTAATCAGCTTGATCTTAGGTATGGGCTTGCCAACAACGGCGAACTACATCGTTGTATCAACGCTGATGGCTCCGGTAATCGTGACCCTAGGCGCTGCGCACGGCTTGATCATTCCATTGATTGCGGTTCACTTATTCGTGTTCTACTTCGGTATTCTTGCGGATGATACACCTCCGGTAGGTCTCGCGGCGTTTGCAGCAGCGGCAATTGCGAAATCAGATCCGATTCGTACTGGTATCCAAGGCTTCACCTATGATATCCGTACCGCAATTCTACCTTTCATGTTCATCTTCAATACTCAACTACTACTGATGGGCATTGATTCTTGGTGGCACTTAGCACTAACGATTTTCTCATCTGTGACTGCGGTACTTATCTTCGCAGCTGCAACACAAGGTTGGTGGTTCACCAAGAACAAGTGGTGGGAAACGGTGCTGCTTATTGCATTAACCTTCACTTTCTTCCGCCCTGGCTTTTGGTGGGACATGATTTACCCAGAGAAAGTTCTTTCACCTGGAGTTGAGATTGCTCAAATCACGGAAAAGCTGGATGTGGGACAATCACTTGAACTTAGAGTGGGTGGCGAAAACTTAGAAGGTGACTATTCTGAAAAGACAGTTCGCCTGCCGTTTGAAGATTCTGCGACCTCAAGTGAAGATCGTATTGCCTCTATGGGTCTAATGCTGACTGAATCAGAAGGCAAGATGATTGTTGATATGGTTGAGTTCGGTAGCCCAGCAGAAGCGGCTGGTATTGATTTCGATTGGGAAATCAAATCCGTTATCCAAGATGCAGATCGACCAATGAAAGAGTGGGTATTCTTACCAGCTCTGATCATTTTGATTGGTTTAGCGATGAACCAAAGAAGACGTGCTCGTAAGGATGAGATTAGCGCGTAATGGATAAGGCTGAGTAGTGCTTAGCGCTATTTGGCTTTATTACATGGAAAGGATAATTACAGTGCTAAGTGAAAGCTTAGCGCTGATTAAAAAGAGACGAATACATGTATAAACAAATCCTTGTTCCTGTTGATCTTAATGACAAAGGCTTTTCTGATAAGGCAGTCGAACTGGCGGTATGGCACGCAAAACACAGCAATGCTGAAATCCACATTCTGAACGTACTACCAGGCATTCACATGTCGATGGTGGCGTCTTACTTCCCGAAAGATGCAGCGAACCAAATGAAGCTTGATGTTAAAAATCAGCTCAAAGAGTTTGCCGACAAACACATCGACGATGAAGTGGTTTACAAAGTTCATGTTGCTGAGGGTAAAACCTACGCGACGATTCTTGATTACGCAGAAAAGCTTGGCGCCGACCTTATCGTGATGCCTAGCCATAAGCGTTCAAAAATCGACAAAGTGGTACTTGGCTCGGTTGCAAGCAAAGTAGTACAGAACTCACCAATCAATGTATTGGTGGTTAAACCGCAAGGTTAAGTCATTTAATCGACACACAATCTAAAAAGGTTGGCCTACAGGCCAACCTTTTTTGTTTTGCGTTCGCACCATTTAATTCTTTAATCAACTCACTAAGTTCTGCGGATTACCCTCAACAAACCCATCAATATTATCGATTAAGATATCAGACAGTTTTTGAATCGAGCTGTCGCTGCCCCACGCCACATGTGGAGTGAGTAATAAGTTCGGTAAGTGGCTATTAGCCAATAGTGGATTTGAGTTGTCGGCTGGCTCTTGTGTAAACACATCCATACCTGCGCCTGCAATCTCATGTTTTTTCAAAGCCTCAACTAGGGCTTGTTCATCTACTAGACCTCCGCGCCCGGCATTAATTAATACCGCGCTCGATTTCATCATTGTGAGCTCTCGCTCTGAAATCAGATTTTGGGTCGCATCAGTCAATGGGCAATGTAGACTGATCGCATCCGCTTGCTTCAATACCGTATCAAAAGGTAGATACCCTTCTCGACAAGACTCTGCTCCTTTTCGCTCGGCAAACATCACCTTCATACCAATCGCTTTGGCTAACATTGCGGTGGCTTGACCTAAGCTGCCACTCCCCATCAACCCCAGTGTGCTGCCAGCCACATCTTGAATCGGATGAGTAAAGAAGCAGAACTGCTTGTCCTTTTGCCACTCGCCCGCCTCAATGTCTTTATGATAACCAACAAGGTTTCGTTTAAGTGCAAACAGCATTGCGATGACATGTTCAGGAACCGATTGAATCGCATAGCCTTGCACGTTTGTCACTGCAATGTTTTTAGATTTGCAGTATTCCACATCGACATTATTAACACCGGTCGCTGAAACCGCGATCAACTTGAGTTGTTGTGCTTGAGCTAAATTATCAGCGTTGAGCACAACCTTATTGGTGATAACAACATCTGCTCCGACAACGCGTTCAGCAACGAGTTCTGGAGCAGTAAAGTCATACTCTACCCACTCATGTTCAAAGCTGAGAGGTTTTAAATGGATTTGAGATGGGATAGTGGCTCTGTCGAGAAAGACCACTTTCAACTTCGGCATTGTACGTCCTTGAATTGGTATTGATGAGACCATTCTAAGCTTTTAGCTTAGTGTAATCTGGAAGCTCTGGCGCAATTTCAAAGTGCTGCTCGATTTGTGGCGATGCTTGAGGATAAAACTCACACGGAACAAAGGCTTTGAATAACTGATCATTGGCCGGGTGATAAAAACTGAGTTCACACGCGTGCAGAGCCAACCTATCGCTATAGTTAAACGCATCTAGCGTTGCATAAAACTCATCACCCACAATTGGGTTCCCTATTTCCATACAGTGCACTCGCAACTGATGGGAACGCCCGGTAATCGGCAGTAACTTCAATAAGGTCGTTTTTACCTCTTCTTGCTCAACCACATAGCGAGTCTGAGATGATTTACCATCCTCGAAACACACTTTCTGCTTCGGCCGGTTTGGCCAATCGCAAATAAGAGGGAGGTCAATCAAACCTTCAGCTTCTTCTACTGAACCCCATACTCGGGCGTAATAGAGTTTGTGTGTCAGTCGATATTGAAATTGCTTCTTCAAATGACGCTCAGCTTGTTTGTGTTTAGCGAGCAGCATCAAGCCCGATGTCGACATGTCTAATCGATGCACGACTTGAATCTCTGGAAATTCGACAACCAAGCGACTCCACATACTGTCGTAATGCTCAGGTAACCTACCCGGAACAGAAAGCAGGCCTGCAGGCTTGTTCACCACAAGAATATCGTCATCTTGATAAACAATATCAATCCACGGTTCACGTGGTGGTGTGTACTGTTCTAACGCCATTGAAGCCTCTTAATTGCTAGTGAACAAATAATTCACGGTTGATTCGTTTATAAATAAATACAATTTTCAATATTTTCGTACATAAAAGTTGACGGCTTTACAAAACATGGTATTGATAGGGTAACAGATAATAAGAAGTCAGCATCAAAGGAAAAACGATGGACAGTACGGTTAAAACCACCAACACAAAAACACCAACCTCAGCTCCCCTATCAAGTTTAATTAAGTCTCTTGGTCCAGGCATTATGATGGCCGCAGCGGCTGTAGGTGGTTCTCACTTAGTCGCCTCAACCAAGGCGGGTGCGATTTATGGTTGGCAGCTTGCCGCTCTCATTATCCTCGTTAACGTATTTAAATATCCATTCTTCAGAGCCGGCATCCAATACACGCTAGGAACGGGTCAAAGCTTGGTGGAAGGTTACTCTAACCTAGGCCGCCCATACCTTGTGATCTTTTCGATCTTGAGTGCCATATCTGCGGTCGTGAATACCGCTGCCCTGCTATTATTCAGTGCAAGCCTACTCAGTTACTTTGTTCCTTTCGATTTAGCCACTAGCACCTTGTGCATGATCGTTTTAGCGACCTGTTTGATCATTCTGTTTGCTGGCCATTATCGTGCTCTAGATACACTATCTAAAGCGATCATGGCGATCTTAACCATCACAACCTTAGCTGCAGTCGCCATTGCTATCGGCTCTCCAGTCGAACCTGATGCTGCTTTTGTTCCACCGTCGCCTTGGTCATTGGCTGCTATTGGTTTTATCGTGGTGACCATGGGTTGGATGCCTGCGCCTATCGAAATATCAAGCATCACCTCTATGTGGCTAAAAAGCCAAAAAGAGAAGCAGGAAGTGACCGCACAATCAGCGCTGTTCGACTTTAACGTTGGCTACATTGGTACGGCGCTGCTTGCTTTAGTATTCGTTGCGTTAGGCGCGCTAGTACTTCACGGTTCGGGAGTTGAACTGTCTCGCTCCGGTGTTGGCTTTACTCATCAATTGGTCGGCATCTACGCTTCGACAATTGGTGAATGGTCTCGCCCGTTAATCGCTCTTATCGCTTTCTTCTGTATCTTTGGTAGCACCATTACCGTTATCGATGGCTACTCACGCGTGCTTGCTGAATCACAACGTCTATTATTCAAAAAAGATTCAAGCCCAAGAATGCTGCAAGGCTGGATAATCATTGTCTCTATCGCGGCACTCGCGATTGTGATGTTCTTTAGCGCAGCACTGATGCCTATGCTCGATTTCGCAATGGTACTCGCGTTTGCAACAACGCCATTCTTCGCTCTGCTTAATTTCATCTTGGTCAACAAAGCTAAGCTTCCAGAAGCGCTAGCCATTGGCAGCAAACTAAAATGGTTGTCTGTAGCAGGTCTTGTTTACCTATTTGGTTTCCTAGCGGTATTTGTTTGGTGGAAGTGGTTAATGTAACCAGCTACTTGAATTGTTAATTAAGCTACAGATACAAATAAGGCCTTCATAATGAAGGCCTTATTTCGTTGAAGCATTTCGCTAATTCAAAACTAGTTGTGAGAAACCACAATCAAGCGTAATGAATCTAGCTGAACCTGAGCTTTGCTGATGTAACCGGTCAGTTCATTGATTTGAGCTTCGATTACCTCTAGCTCTTCATCACGAATATTAGGATTCACGGCTTTAAGCGCTTGTAGACGCTCTAATTCACCGTTCAGGTTAGTCTGCATATCTCGTTGAGCTTGTTCACGCACTTCTTCCACTTTAGGAAGTACGTGCGTCTCACCCGCTTCGATTAGCTTGTGAATTTCACCTTGTACCGAGTTAACTAGCTTGCTCGCTAGGTGACGGTTTACAGGGCTTAATTGACGGTTAAAGCTGTCGAACTCAACCTGAGCTGATAAGTCATTACCACGGCCATCCATCATCAAACGAATTGGCGTCTTAGGCAAGAACTGGCTGATACCGCTGCGTTTCGGCGCTTGCGCATCCACAAGGTAAACCAGCTCAAGCAGGATAGTACCCACTGGCAGCGCTTTGTTTTTCAGTAGTGATACCGCTGATGCACCAACACCTTCACTCAGTAGCAGATCGATACCGCCCTGAATCATTGGGTGTTCCCAGCTAATGAAGTTCATGTCTTCACGAGAAAGCGCAGTATCACGATCAAACGTGATGGTTGCGCCTTCGTATGGTAAGCCTGGGTAGCTTGGCACCATCATGTGCTCAGACGGCGTTACAACCAGAGCATTCTCACCCTTGTCGTCTTGGTTCAAGCCAATCGTATCGAACAGGCTTAGTGCAAACGTTACTAGGTTAGTGTCGCCGTCAGTCGAGGCAATCTTCTCTGCAATTTCATGCGCTTTGTCGCCGCCGTTTGAGTGCATTTCTAATAGGCGATCACGGCCTTTTTCTAGATCTGATTTCAGGCTTTGATTTAGCTTGGCAGACTCTTCAATCACTTCATCAAGTTGCTCAGTGTTACCAGAAGCCAGCATCTCGATAAGAACATCTGAGTACTTATCGTAAACCGTGCGACCCGTTGGACAAGTTTCCGCAAATGCATTCAGACCTTCATCGAACCAACGCGCAAGGATCGCCTGTGATGTGCCTTTTAGGTAAGGAACATGAATGTCGATATCACGCAGCTGACCGATACGGTCCAAACGGCCAATACGTTGCTCAAGCAAGTCTGGGTTGAATGGAAGATCGAACATCACAAGTTGGTTAGCGAACTGGAAGTTACGACCTTCAGAGCCGATTTCACTACAGATAAGAACCTGAGCGCCGCCCTCTTCTTGAGCAAAGTAAGCCGCAGCTTTATCACGCTCTAGAATCGACATGCCTTCGTGAAATACGGTTGCACGCACACCTTCACGCTCACGCAGTGCTTGCTCTAATTGAAGAGCCGTTCTTGCACGAGAGGCGATCACTAGGATTTTCTCGCTGCGCTTGTCTTGGATCTTTTCAATCAACCAGTTAACACGTGAGTCGAACTGCCACCAGCTTGAATCTTCACCTTCAAACTCTTGGAAGATCTCTTCTGGATACAGCATCTTCATTGCACGAGCTTCGGGAGCCATTTTGCCACCGATCATGCCAGATACACGCATTGAGGTTGTGTACTGCGTTGGAATCTCCATCGGCAGTAGGTTTACATTACGCTTAGGGAAGCCTTTGATTGCAGCACGTGTGTTTCTGAAAAGAACACGGCCGGTACCATGGCGATCCATAAGGTTATCAATCAATTCTTGGCGAGCTAACGCTTGCTCTTCTTCGCTGCTATCACCTTCAATCACACGGAACAGAGGCTCAACATCTTGCTCAGAAAGCAGTTCCGTAATCTGGTTCTTCGCGCTGTTTTCAAGCTTCACTCCAGAGAACAGAGCCGTTACTGCATCAGCAACCGGTGCGTATTGGTCTTCTTCTTCAACGAATGCTTCGTAATCGTAGAAGCGATCAGGATCAAGCAGACGCAGACGTGCAAAGTGGCTCTCACGACCAAGCTGTTCAGGCGTTGCTGTTAGTAGTAGCACACCAGACGTATTTTCCGCTAAGCCTTCAACCACTTGGTATTCACGGCTTGGTTTGTCTTGGCTCCACTCAAGGTGGTGCGCTTCATCGACAACCAACAAGTCCCACTCGCCTTCAAGTGCTTGCTCGTAGCGCTTACGGCTCTTACGTAGGAAGTCCAAAGAACACAGAACGTACTGCTGGGTATCAAACGGGTTGTCTGATTCAGCAAACGCTTCAATACAACGCTCTTCATCGAAGATAGAAAAATGCAGGTTGAAACGGCGCATCATCTCTACTAACCATTGGTGTTGTAGAGTTTCAGGAACCACAATCAGAATGCGTTCAGCACGGCCAGACAGCACCTGTTGGTGGATGATCATGCCCGCTTCGATGGTTTTACCTAGGCCCACTTCATCAGCCAGTAAAACGCGCGGAGCGTGACGACGACCCACTTCATGAGCGATGTATAGCTGATGAGGGATCAAGCCAGCACGCATACCACACAAGCCACGCATCGGGCTCTTGTGTTGTTGGTACTGGTTGCTTAGCGCACGGTAACGCAACACAAAGTTATCCATACGGTCGATTTGACCTGCGTATAGCTTATCTTGTGGCTTGTTAAAGCGGATCTGGTTGCTTAAGAAGATTTCACGCAGAGTGACTTCTGTTTCTTGGGTATCTTCGCGAGTACCTAAGTAGGTTAGCAGCCCTTTGTCTTCGATAACTTCTTCGACAGACAGAGACCAACCTTCTTGGCATTCGATGACATCGCCTACATTAAACGTTACTCGGGTTACGGGAGCATCAGTACGTGCATAAACACGGTTTTCTTCTGACGCTGCAAACATTAGTGTCACTGTGCGAGCATCCATTGCTACAACGGTACCTAAACCTAAATCGCTCTCCGTATCGCTTATCCAGCGTTGCCCCAAAGCAAATGTCATGAATCGACTACCTCAATCTTATAGTTGGAATTTGGTCTTCTTAACTGCAGTTTTAAACAAGAACATTATCGCTCCTGAACTAAAAATATAGCCAAAAATGTCTAGTTTGCAGCCACTTTTTAAGTGCGCTCTCAATAATAAATATCTCGAGAAAATGGTGCAGAAAAAGGTCGCTAATCTTACTCGATGCTGTGATTTAGGTCACGCCTAAAGGAGATGATTTCATGCTTTTTTTCTGTTTTCGCCAGTGCAATCAAACTGTCAAAAATTCATGGTTAATCTATAGGTAGCAGATTGCTGCTCTCAAACGAATACACCATATTCACTCGTAACGATATGGTGCTGTTCCTCTAGATGAAGTTTAGGTGAGTAGTTGACTATCACCAGAATCAGATACTAATCTTTATATGAGCTTTATCTACGTTCAATGAATGCAAGGCAAGCCGCACGTCGGCAAGGAGATGCTATGGGCGAGACCAACCGGAAGCTATTTGTTTTAGACACCAATATCCTACTTCACGAACCCTTCGCTATATTTTCTTTCCAAGAGCACGATGTCGTTATCCCCATGACAGTGCTAGAAGAACTCGACAGAATCAAAGACAGTAAAAGAGACGTTGCTCGAGATGCGAGAATTGCGATTCGAACGCTCGAAGACCTGTTCAGGGAAGCCACACCAGACCAAATATCGGAAGGCATCCCTTTTTCTAAAGACATAAATGCATCTGGCAGTATTTCAATACTCGCTGACTACGAACTTCAAGAAAGCATCAAAGCCTTTGCCGATGACAAGGCGGGCGATAACCGAATCCTCAACGCTGTCCTCTATCTTCAAAATAAACGCGCACCACGCGAAGTGGTTCTCATCACCAAAGACATCAATATGCGTTTACGAGCAAAAGGCGCCGGTGTACGTTTTGTTGAAGACTATCAAACTGACCAACTGATTGATGATATCCAATACCTCACCAAAGGCTTCCAACAACTGGAAGGCTCATTTTGGGATGGTATCGATAATGTCGAGAGCAGAAGTTTAGGCGGCAAGACGCTGCACACCTTAGCAAGAGCGCCGTTCGAGCCAACCTTCCTCAACCAATATGTGATTGACGAAGAGAGTGATTTTGCCGCTCGAGTCGAGGAGATTGAGCCGGAAAGCATTACGCTAAGAGACCTCAGCCGCGAAAGGCTGATGAATCGCAGGGCATGGGACATCACACCAAAGAACGTTTATCAAGGCATGGCGATAGATGCGCTGCTCGACCCTGATATTGATCTTGTGATTCTCACTGGCGCGGCAGGTAGTGGTAAGACACTGCTTGCTATGGCTGCTGCACTTGAACAAACCATTGAGCGCAAACAGTTCGATAAGATCATCGTAACCCGCAACACCCCTGATATTGGTGAATCGATAGGTTTCCTTCCGGGTACAGAGGAAGAGAAAATGTTACCTTGGTTAGCCGCAGTGACCGATACACTGGAAGCGCTGCACAAGAACGACCACTGCACAGAAGGCTCGATGAAGTACATCTGTGACAAAGCCAATATCCAGTTCAAATCAATCAACTTCATGCGTGGCCGCTCGATTCAAAATGCCTTTGTGCTTTTGGATGAGTGTCAGAACCTCACCGCTTCACAGATAAAAACCATCATCACCCGTTGTGGTGAAGGTACTAAGATCGTCTGCTCAGGTAACTTAGCGCAGATAGATTCTTCTTACCTAACCCCTGTGACTTCAGGCTTAACCTACATGGTTGAGCGTTTTAAAAACTTCGAAGGCAGTGCCAACATCCACCTCAATGGTGTGGTGCGTAGCCGACTAGCTGAGTTTGCGGAAGAGAACATGTAGTGACTCTATACGCTCACTGAATCAGTAATCTAAAAACAAAAAGCGCCTCACATTGGAGGCGCTTTTCAATTTAATATTTTGAAGTAAGTCGGCAGAGGTTAGTCTGAATTACTCAGTACCACCAACGGTTAGCGAGTCTAGTTTCAATGTTGGTTGACCAACACCCACTGGCACACTTTGACCAGCCTTACCACACACACCCACACCACGGTCGATGCTTAGGTCGTTACCCACCATAGACACCTGCTGCATCGCTTCGATACCAGAACCGATTAGCGTCGCGCCTTTCACTGGGTGAGTGATCTTACCGTTTTCAATCATGTACGCTTCAGACGCTGAGAATACGAACTTACCTGATGTGATATCGACCTGACCGCCACCGAAGTTCGGTGCGTAGATACCTTTCTCAACCGTCGCGATGATCTCTTCCGGTGTGTGTTCGCCCGGTAGCATGTATGTATTCGTCATACGTGGCATTGGAAGATGCGCGTATGACTCACGACGACTATTACCTGTCGGTGCTACACCCATTAGACGAGCGTTCAGCTTATCTTGCATGTAACCTTTTAGGATGCCGTTTTCGATTAACGTATTGTACTGACCGTTAACACCTTCATCATCGACGTTCAATGAACCGCGTAGATCCGTTAATGTACCGTCATCGACAATCGTACATAGGCTTGAAGTTACTTGCTCACCAACTTTGCCAGAGAATACTGACGACTCTTTACGGTTGAAGTCGCCTTCTAAACCGTGGCCTACCGCTTCATGCAGCAGAACGCCCGGCCAACCAGAACCAAGAACCACAGGCATGGCACCAGCAGGCGCTGCAACCGCTTCAAGGTTAACTAATGCTTGGCGAATCGCTTCATCCGCAAATTGGTAAGCAACTTGAGTGCCTTTGTCATCACTTAAGAAGAAGTCGTAACCAAAACGGCCACCACCACCAGCGCTACCACGCTCACGACGATCACCCTTCTGTGCAAGTACGCTAATAGACAAGCGAACCAGCGGACGAATATCACCAGCGTAAGTGCCATCAGTCGCAGCAACCAGCATCTGCTCATGCACACCACTTAAACTCACCGATACTTCAGTCACCATCGGCTCTTTAGTGCGAATGTAAGCATCTAATGATTTTAGTAATTCTGTTTTCTGCTGTTTTTCCCAACTCGCAAGCGGGTTAACTGCATCATAGTAAGCTTGATTAGAGTTGCGTTTGAACGCTTGAACCTTGCCGTTTTGACCTTGTTTAGCAATACCACGAGCCGCAATTGCGCTCTGCTTAAGACCATCCAATTGGATTTGGTCAGAGTAAGCAAAACCAGTCTTTTCACCAGATACTGCACGAACGCCAACACCGCAATCGATATTGAAAGAGCCGTCTTTAATAATGCTGTCTTCTAGCACTAAAGATTCGTGCCAGCTTGACTGAAAGTAGATATCAGCATAATCAATTTGGCGGGTAGCAATACTCGCCAATGTATCTGCGATATTTTGCTCCGTAAGCCCTGTCGGGTTCAGTAGCGCTTCTTCAATTTGATTAATGCTCATAGATGGCTCTTGTTTGTAATTAAAATTGATTGGTAAATCGAGAGTGTTGCGCGATGGGCATATTTTGCCTAATGGACTCGCAACTGGATGTGTCTATCTCAACCACCATACTTTTAGGATCTTGGTCTAACTGTGCGACCACTCGTCCCCATGGATCAACCACCATTGAGTGTCCCCATGTTTCTCTTTGGCAAGGGTGTTTTCCGCCTTGACCTACCGCGACAATCCACGACTGTGTTTCAACCGCGCGGCATCTTAATAGTACTTCCCAGTGCGCTTGACCCGTTACCGCTGTAAAAGCCGCAGGCACCACAATGATTTGTGCCCCTTGCTTACGTAACTCTGAATACAAGTGTGGAAAGCGCACATCATAACAAATACTCAAACCTAAGCGACCAAAAGGCGTTTCCGCTGTCACAACTTGGTTGCCCGGAGTGAAAATATCCGACTCTCGATAGCACTTATGGGCGTCAGCGACATCCACATCAAACATGTGTAGCTTGTCGTAATGAGCAACGAGGCAACCAAAATCATCAATCACCAAGGTGGTGGTCGTCACTCCGTTAGTTGTGCTTATCGGCATACTGCCAATGACGATCCAAATTCTGTGAAGCTTTGCTAGCTCAGAGATTTTCTTTTGCAGTGGGCCATCATTAAAAGGCTCAGCACACTGGTGATAGTCGGCTTTACTGCCAAAAACTAACGCGTTTTCAGGGCAAACAACCCACTTAGCCCCCAACTCTTTGCACTTTGCAACTTCTTGAGCAAGGTACTCAAAGTTCAATTCAGGGCTGGGGCCAGATGTCATTTGAATCAACCCAACACAATCCATGTGTATCGCTCCTCCATTCATTATGATTCAGAAATCAGCATTTCACCGTATATTCGCTGACTCGGGCATAAGGTATTTTCGGCTAATTTAAGGCCTATTCGGCTAATTTTCTCAGCTTCTCTGGCAGCTGAAACTCGCCAGAGCTACGAGAAAGTTCGCTCACCGTTGGTGAATCCAATGGTCCTTTCACCGAATAATTTACTTGGGTAAAGACTTCCACAACTGGCGAGATAACCGTGGTCACCGCCAATACGTACAGCGCTGTTTGAGGGGTTACCGCAAAGGCCGTTAATACGGGAATACCCGAGGTAATATCTGGGGTAAAGTTCACCTCAGCATCAACCTGACGCGTGTTGAGGTTAGCGATACCTTTGATTTTCATCTCACCTGCGACCGCATCCATGTTCAGATCATTGGTCAGGAAGATACCATTTTGAATCTCGCCCGTTCCGGTGATGCTGTTGAAGGCCATACCTTTATCAAACACATCTGAGAAATCGAGCTGCATCTTACGGATGATCGAATCTAGGCTAAACAGGCCAAGTAATCGAGCTGCGCCGCTCACATCCGAGATAATGCCTTTACCAAACTTGGTTTTAACGTTGCCATCAAGGGTATCCATTTTGATTCCCCAAGGCGAACCATCCCAATTTAGTTGACCTTCCAACGCGAATGGCGCTTTTTGAATCCCGGAAGTAATACCAAAGCGCTCCATGAGCTCGCTGTTGTTTTCACCTTCAACATCAACGGTTAACGATGAATGACTCTTGTCACCTTGCAGTTCCCACCAGCCACTCACATCCGCTTTGTTACCGCCGCTTCGCACCTGGATTTTGTTCCACTCGATACGATCTTCGTTCCTCGTCATTTCAACATCGACCTTACCCACCTTGTAGCCTTGCAGCCAAAAGTCGTTCAGCGTCAGGGTCAGGTTTGGCATCGCATCGTGGATCTCTCTATCCAATTTGGATATCAATGGCGCAGCTTGTTCTTTACGTTGCAGCAGTTGCTGATCTTGGTTGTTCTTATCACTCCACTCAGGAACAAACAGATGCAGACGATCCAGTGAAACTGTCAAATCATAAGGAGGCAGGTAGTTAATATCCCCTTCTAGCTCTTGGCTAGACACTTCCATTTGCCACGCCTGTTTGTTATTACTAGCACTAAAATCGACGTCATTCCAAGAGATACCACCCAAGATCAGCTCTTTACTCTCAAAGGTAATACGGCTTGGCGCAGGTATGGTTGGCGTGTTCATTTGACTAAGTACAGCCGTTGAAGGCTTTACCGGTTCCATTACAACCGATAACCAATCATCGGCATTGAATTTGTCTGTACGAATCAGGGCGTGATGGCCCACCACCGGGCTAATTTTGTAGCCACCGCGACCAAGCACTAAGTTGGTCGCCGTTAACTCAGGCACGTCGCCTGTGATATCAATCTCAGCTTGGTACTTGGTGTTTGGCAATTGCAGGCGCGCGGTAATCGTCTCTTGGTTACCCGATGCCTGTAGCCTTGCAGAGCCACTTTCTAGTGATTTTTTCGCCAATGGATATGGGTAATCACTCGCCAAGTATTTTAGGTCTGACTGTAAGTCTAGTTGGTAGGTAAAGCCGATATCATTCAGCTGGATATCAATCTGGCTTTGCCATTGCGCATGACCTGATAAGCGGCTTAACCATTGCTCACCGATGTAAGGTTCTAGAGGCTTGACGTCCCAATCACCTAACACATCAATATCAACTGCATAGCCAGGACCATCATTAAGGCCCTTAAAATCAAGCGAGATACCTTGGTTAAGCAGATCCGCAGCGAGGCCATTTGCCGTCACTACGTCATTATCAAATTCAATTCGACCCGTGGTGTTCTCGAGCACCATTGGCGGCGCTTCAATCTCAACATGGTTGCCACTTAAGTCGGCGTAACCCCATGCTCTTGCTTCTTTTTCAGAATCAAACGGAATATTCAGCTGGAACTCCGAAGAGACATCACCACTCACTTGAAGTGCGGTTAAGGCTGCGCCTACCGAGCCCACCAGTGGCGAAGACGTCATGTAATCGCGTACTGCGTTGCCAGACGCCGTCGCTTTAGCTTCAATTTCAATATGGCCGCCTTCCCCTAAATAAGGAATGCGTCCTGTGATTCGATCTGCCGTCACATCCATCAGTTGAGCTGAGCGAGAATCCAGATGCATCGCATCATTTTCAAACAACAAATCAAGCTGAAGATCAGTAATCAGTGGCCACGCGGTATCAAAGCTGAATTTCGCATCTTCTAAGCCAACCCAAACCTGGAAAATACCATCGTGGTTAGTGTATGGGTATTGAGACAAATCACCATGCCACAACAGTTTTACGGTATCCGCTTTACCGGCTTGAATCGCAGTTGAAAGGTAGTCTGTTAGATCTTGCCCAAGAGCCAGTGTAGGTAAGTAGCGCCATGTTTCACCGACATTGTAAGCGTCCGCTTCGCCGTAGAAGGATAAAAACGGGCTCGCATCTTTTGGGAAGTCTAAGCGGAATGCGCCTAGTACTTGTAAATCGGGGGTGGCAGCTGTGATTTTGTCTGACCACAGCTTCCAGCCGTTTTCATCTTGCTGCCAAACAATATCAACCTGACCTTGTTTGATATTCAAAGGCGCTTGGAATACGTCACCATAAGGGAACACATCGTCAATAACATGCAGGCTAGCTTTCGCTTCCGAGGCCGAACCAAACACACTACCAGACACTTGGCTAAAGCCTGGGACTAGTTCCCACTGCTCGATAGCAAGATCAGAAAAACTGGCTGAATAACGTAAACTGTCAATTCCCGAACCCATGGAAACACGGATATCAGAAACAGAGCCGCCCGGCGCCAATACGTTAATCATTTTGGTTGATTGTTCAGAGTCAGGCAGCAGCTTAATCAACGGAGTAATAGTCGCAATATCCAGCTCAGAAATGTTGAGTTGCCATGGACCTTGATTCCACTTGAACGCTACGTCGAGTTCCGGCCAAGGTGTGTCATCCGTTCTAAGGTTTAGTGAGTGACCATTTACTTGCCAACCATCATCAGTCGGCGACAACTTAAAGACACCGGACTCAAGCATGAGGTCATGCTCGCCATCTTCGTTCCACGCCAGTTCTGAGGGTAAAACCTCAACATAAGCGCTCACTGGCTTGCTATTTCGCAGCGTAAGCCAGCTATTCAAGCTCACAGTACCCGTTTCAATGCCGGATTCCGCCTGCATATAATGCGTAAGCCATGGCTTAACAGAAATGCTGTCGGCACTGACATAAAACTCACCAGTCACATCAGTCAGTGACCCACCATCAATAAAGTTAGCACTCACTGACAGAGAGTTTAGATTGGCATCTTTGATACTCACCACACCTTCAGCAAGGTGATGTTTGTCTGAATTTTGCCATTTTAAGGTTTCTATATCGAGCTGACGTTCTTCACCCGAAACAGAGTGATAAAGAATAGAAGAATCTTTTGCAGTTACATCGACGAGTGTTTTTAGCAGTAAATTATCGAGCTCTTGTATCACTCGCTTGGAAGACTCGGGATCTGTAGGTTCGTCTTTGCCATTTTGTCCGGCAAACAGATCAATTGAGCGGATATCAAGATACATTTGATTCATGACTAGATCGGCCACAACCGGGCGCATCTGCACGAGCGATTGAATCAAGTCAAACTCGACTTCAACACGCTCAACAGAGAAGGTCACATCTTCTGCATTGGGGAGGCTAGCTTTAACGCCTTGCAGAGCAATAGAGGGGTGAGTGTTACGCCAAAAACCGCCCACGTCTTGAATCGAAAAATCAAAACCGGAGTGTTGGTTTACCCAAAGCTCAATTTCAGATTGATACTTGTTTAAATTGGGCAAGGCTACACGCAGTGTAGTAACGGCAATGGCTAGCGTTACTAAGAGAGTAACCACTAACCATAAACATGCACGTAGAATCAGAGTAACGCTTGAGCTCACAAAATTTCCATTACATCATAACAACATCAAACTGCTCTTGTATGTACAGAGGCTCAGCCTGGATTTTAACTTGCTTACCAATAAAGACTTCAAGCTCCGCAAGCGCATGAGATTCATCGCCCTCTAACGCCTCAGCTACGGCAGCTGCCGCATAGACCACAAATTTATCGGCGTCGTACGCACGATTCACTCGCGTGATCTCTCGAAGAATTTCATAACAAACGGTTTCAACTGTCTTCACACTGCCGCGGCCTTCACAAGCAGGACAGCTCGAACATAGGATATGCTCAATACTTTCACGAGTACGTTTACGAGTCATCTCAACCAACCCAAGCTGCGTGAAGCCATTAATATTGGTTTTCACACGGTCTTTGTCGAGCGCAGCCTCTAAAGAAGTTAGTACTCGCTTACGATGTTCCTCAGACAACATATCAATAAAGTCGATAATGATGATGCCACCTAAGTTACGTAGACGCAGCTGACGAGCAATCGCTTGAGTCGCTTCTACATTGGTGTTGAAAATCGTCTCTTCTAGATTACGACGACCAACAAACGCGCCAGTGTTGATATCAACCGTGGTCATCGCTTCAGTTTGGTCGATAATCAGATATCCACCAGACTTTAATTCGACTTTACGATCCAATGAACGCTGAATTTCGTTCTCGGTATCGTACATATCAAAGATAGGCTTATCACCTTCATACAGCTCAAGCTTGTCTGTCAGCTCAGGCACGTATTCAGAGGTAAACTCTTTTAGGTTTTCATATTCTAGACGAGAATCGACCTGAATCTTGCTCAGCTCAGTACCGACGAAGTCACGTAAGATACGTTGGCTTAAGCAAAGCTCACCATACAAACGAGTACGCGCCTTGTGCTTACCACGACGCTCTAATACTTTTAGCCATAATCGCTTCAAGAATGCGGCATCTTGTGCCAACTCATTTGAATCTGCACCTTCTGCTGCTGTGCGGATGATGAAGCCACCGTGTTCGTCACAGTAACGAGACACGACTTTTTTAAGACGGTTACGTTCAGACTCGCTGTCGATACGTTGAGATACACCAACATGACTTGCGCCCGGCATAAATACCAGATAACGAGACGGTAGAGTGATATCAGTGGTTAAGCGAGCACCTTTAGTACCAAGAGGGTCTTTGACCACTTGCACCACAATGTCTTGCCCTTGACGGACAAGCTCTGAAATATCACGAACCTGAAATTGTTTCTTTTCGTTTTCAGCGACACATTCAGTGTGTGGGACAATATCAGAGGCGTGTAAAAAAGCTGCTTTCTCAAGGCCTATATCCACAAAAGCCGCCTGCATTCCCGGAAGAACACGGCTTACACGTCCTTTATAGATATTTCCTACGATACCGCGTCGAGCATCTCGTTCGACATGGATCTCTTGAAGAGCCCCCCCTTCAATCATGGCCACACGAGTTTCACTCGGGGTCACGTTCAGCAACAATTCAGCACTCATGGTGCACCTCAGATTAGTAATTATAAGAATTCTTGCAGTAGCTGGTCCGTTTCAAATAAAGGTAAGCCGACAACGGCGTAATAACTACCTTCGATTCGGGTGACAAAGCGTCCGCCCAAACCTTGGATCCCATAGCTACCGGCTTTATCGCATGGCTCCCCTGTTTGCCAGTATTGTTCTATTTCTTTTTCACTGAGGGGTTTAAACCATACGTCGGTAATAATGATTTCTGTTCTTTGTTTTTCTTCTGAAACCACAGAAACCGCCGTCATCACTTGGTGACGTTCATTCGCTAACTGAGTAAGCATGCGCTTAGAGTCAGCAAAATCGGTGGGTTTCTCAAGCACTTGCCCTTGGCTTACGACGACTGTGTCAGAACCAAGAACGACTATATCAGAGCCATGATCTACAGTATCAGAACTAGGAACGACATGCTGCCTTTCAGAAGGGTTATCTTTCAATAAAGACAACGCAGCTAAAGCTTTATCTAAAGATAGTCGCTTAACATATTCTTCGGCGGTTTCTTGAGCGTGTTTACACTCTTCAACATCGGTTACGAGGACAGAAAACTCATAACCGAGTTGAGATAGCAATTCTTTGCGGCGTGGAGAGCCGGATGCCAAAACTAAATGTTTCTTTTCCATCGTCACGCTACCTCACATGCCAATGGCGACGCACGCGTCTCATTAATAAAAACATCCAAGGCCAAAGTATACAGTTTATCAATGCGCTCCATAACGATAACGGATTGAAAACAACATCTTGGATCAAATATTCACCAAAGAAGATCAACACCTCAAACAAGACCGTTAACGCGGCAATGATCATCGCTTGCTGCCATAACGCCATGTTACGAATGACGAGGAAGTTCATCGCAATAATGTACATCACTATTGCCATCATCATGCCTCGAATACCCAGAGTAGAGCCGATCAAAAGGTCCCACAATAAACCTAAAATCAAAGCACTACCCACGTTAACACGATGCGGTAGAGCCAAAACCCAGTAACACGTAACCAGCAGTAACCAAGATGGTCTAAATAAATCTAAGCTACCAGGCCAAGGGATCGTCTGCAGAATCAGTGCTATTAAAAATGAGCAGAAAATTACTACCTTGCTTCTCAAAACGCTATTGGCCATCTTCGCCCTCTAACAATGCTTGTTCTATGCTCGATTGATCCGCTTGCATCTGTTTGTTTTCATCAGGCCATACAAGCAGCAGGTATCTGAGCTTATCGAACTCAACCACAGGCTCTGCTTTAATCACAGCGAACTCACGTTTCGGGTCGTAATCAACGGCCGTAACATAGGCGACTGGATAACCTTCTGGATATACCCCACCAAGACCTGATGTCACCAATAGATCTTCTTCTTGTATATCGGTACTGGTTGGAATGTGCTCTAGCTGGATCTCATCAATCATGCCATTGCCCGAAGCAATCACACGGATGTCATTACGAATAACCTGAACAGGAATCGCATTGTTTGCATCAGTGAGTAGTAATACACGACTATTATGAGCAGCAACGAAAGTGACTTGGCCGACAATGCCTTTTTCGTTGATCACCGGCTGACCTTCATACACCCCATCAATCTGACCTTTGTCGATCACGATTTGATGGCGATATGGTGAAGTGTCTACCGCCATAACTTCTGTGACGACTTTCTTCTCATCACGGATAAACGGCGAGCCTAACAGCTTACGAAGGCGCTTGTTTTCTTCTTGATATTGCTCAAGCAGAATCAGCTCGCTCTTCAGACGCAAGACTTCTCGTTTAATATTATGGTTAGATTCAATTAACCCTTTGCGAGTGCTAAAACGGTCGTAAACACCATCGAACATAGTGCGAGGCAAGTTGGCTGCATATTGAATAGGCGCAACCATGCTGTTTAATAGATAGCGAACATTTGAGAAAGCATCTAAACGACTATCAGCCAGCATAAGGCTGGCTGATAAAATTACAGCAAAAAACAGGCGCAATTGTAGAGAGGGACCTCTACCAAAAATTGGCTTCATTCTATATTTGGTCCTAGAGCTACATTTGATCCTATAGACAAGGTCCTAGGCTCTTTACATAAAACTAGATAAGAAAAGAGCCTAACACTAGATATTATTCTTCGCTGAACAGATCGCCGCCGTGCATGTCGATCATCTCTAGAGCTTTACCGCCACCTAGAGCAACACACGTTAATGGCTCTTCTGCAACAACAACAGGGATACCTGTTTCTTCTGTTAACAGGCGATCAAGGTCTTTAAGCAGTGCACCACCACCTGTTAGTACCATACCGTTTTCTGAGATATCAGAAGCCAGCTCTGGTGGACACTGTTCAAGTGCAACCATGACTGCAGATACGATGCCAGATAGAGGTTCTTGAAGTGCTTCAAGGATTTCGTTTGAGTTTAGGCTAAAGCTACGAGGCACACCTTCAGCAAGGTTACGACCACGTACTTCGATCTCTTCGACTTCATCGCCAGGGTAAGCTGAACCGATTTCGTGTTTGATCTTCTCTGCTGTCGCTTCACCGATCAAGCTGCCGTAGTTACGACGAACGTAGTTGATGATCGCTTCATCAAAACGGTCACCACCAATGCGAACAGAAGACGAGTAAACCACACCGTTCAGTGAGATAACCGCAACTTCAGTAGTACCACCACCGATATCAACAACCATTGAACCTGTTGGCTCAGAGACACGTAGGCCAGCACCAATCGCAGCAGCCATAGGCTCATCGATTAGGTAAACCTCACGAGCACCAGCACCTAACGCTGATTCACGGATAGCACGACGCTCAACCTGTGTTGAACCACAAGGTACACAAACCAAAACACGAGGACTTGGTTTAAGCACACTGTTGTCATGCACTTGTTTGATGAAGTGCTGAAGCATTTTTTCCGTTACGTAAAAGTCGGCAATTACACCGTCTTTCATTGGACGGATCGCTGAGATGTTACCAGGCGTACGACCAAGCATTTGCTTAGCAGCGTGGCCAACAGCAGCGACACTCTTTGCAGAACCCGCACGATCTTGGCGAATAGCTACAACTGAAGGCTCATCAAGAACAATGCCTTGGCCTTTTACATAAATAAGGGTATTGGCTGTACCTAAATCAATCGATAGGTCGTTTGAAAACATGCCACGAAGTTTTTTAAACATATTCTTCGCTCATCCTGCAAGAATTAGAAGACAAAAATTGCACTAAATGTACCAATGCCTTGCTGTTACGGCAAGGCATTGAAGTGCAAACATGGACTGAAACCCGCAATTTCTTACAGATTCCTAACTTAAGGGGCAAAAATTATATTATTACTGACCTGTTAAGCCACTTTCACCTCGGTAGATCACACGATCGTTACCGCGGTAGATACCGAATATACGTAACACTAATAGGTGGTACTAGTTTTGTTCACTCCACCAAATCACTCGATCACTCCCCCTATACAAACCAAAACGAACTTCGTACGATATAGTATCGTCAAAAATACCATCTTGGTTATAATCGTTTCTCAACCACGGAAACAACTCAAATCCAAGCGTACTTTCTAGAGATCCTCGATTCCCCTCACCAGGCGCACTGTAAGATATATATCCCTGGCCATACTGAAGAATAGGCGTCGACTCTATGGTGGCAGCGGTAACACCACCTCCAACGGGTAGAGCACTTGAGTCATTACCAACATCAAAGCTCAAATCCACAACCGAAAAGTCACTGCAAGAGTCACTGGTATTCGTTTTAAAGCTTAAACCGTCAAAATAGTAGCTTGTTACAGCGGATTGCACCCTTGAGGTTTCAGGGCCAAAAGTATCTGCTAGATCTAGGTATCCCCAACGTTGACGTTGTGAATCTGAAACTGAAAAATCAAAACCGGAGCAAGAAGAACTTCCATTCGTTTGATAACAAACACCATCAAGATCTTTTGTGTCATTAACAGCTAAACGAACGACAACCCCTTCATTGATTGGTCCTAAGGAGGTTAGCGGTTTCACATAAGCTATTTGAGCCTCTTCTAAGCTTGCCAATTGAAGGTTAGATTCAAAAGTGACTTGTCCCGGCCAAGCAAAACCTTGGGTTTTAACAACTTTACTGGAATCGGTATCAATAATTGACAATGTTGAACTTTCTGCCCAGAAAGTTCTAAAGTCCCAAGGATTAGCATATCGCCACCAACCGTCAATTTTATAATTGATCGTTTCTTGCTCTCCGTTACTGCCCACGTTATCAAACGACCGTCCAGTAACCGTTAATTCAGGTAAGCGACTAAACTCCATCGCTTGTCCTAAATACGTAAATGTTGAACAAGCTTCAGTAAAACTCGGTGTGTTGCCATTCAGATGAAGATAATAAGGTGTAAACCGCCCCACAGAACCAGTTTGTGCACCTTGAACTGTAAATGAGTTGCTGCCTAAGTAGGAAGGTAACTCTTCAACTAAAAAGTTAAAAATACCTACTTCAGAAACACTTTGAGCGACAGAGTTAACCCCAGAACTAATTGCGGTATGACTGTAAGAAACATTACCAAGTAAACCAGGTTCTGTACCGGTAACTACTGGAGCCTTAAGTTCATGACTCAAAGAAATATCTTGTGAGCTAAAGTTAGGAGTAACTACTCCAGTATCGCCGGAAGCCCAAATATTTAATGTAAAAGCCTCACCGGCTTTCGCAAAAACGGAGCAACTTAAATCTTCAGTTACACAGGAACCACTATTTCCAGCCGTATTTTTAGCTTGTATATTGAGCTGCTTAGGGAAGCTTACGAACTGGGTACTCCCTTGCATATCCAATCCAAGTTCATCATCAGAACCTTCATACTGAGCATTAAGTTGTAACTTTCCTGCGTCAATATAACTAACATCAAACTCTGCTTCCCCATAATTATCAAAATCAACGGCAAATACTTTTGGGGAAGCGCTGTTCATTGCCAGATCTTTTTTAACACTGCCAACTTCTAAACCAATAATAGGACTACCAATAATGACAGAAGAATCGGGGGTAATGTACTTACCAAAGAATTCGATATTCTTTGAAGTGTTCTGGAAACTTGGTAAACACCTTTGAGCATCATCAGAGCTTTTGACCGCTTTAATATGACCAGTTACTGGCCTGTTCGCTATTTTGTCGGGTACATCTAAGACAAAACCACTACTAAAAAACTCAATGTTACAGTTGCCGCTTCCCAGACCACCTCCAGCACTCGAACATAATGTTTCCCCTCCTGGTTTGACCGCAGGATCAGAGTCAATAACGCCAATGCTCAAGTTACCCGCAGTATTCTTTCGAACTGAATATATTCCTGTACCGCTAGATAACTGAATTTGATTACCACCAACCCAACCTCCACCACCTGCTACATTTGCAGGAGATAAAGTGACATCAATATCTCCTGTCACCAGTTCTGAACAGGATTCATTAGCACATGCACGAACCGTCACTTCTTCAGCGTTGCACGTAAGTTCGCTACCTGAATGCTCAAACTCAAAGTGATCGATAGAATCACCTGGTACATATGAACATAAGTGCGCCTGGTTATATAATTGGAAAATTTGTTTATTCGTTAATGGCTGTTCAAAAATTTGAACTTCATCGATATAACCATGAAAAGCCCGCCCTGAAAAATTCTGGTCTTGGCCTATCTGTAAAGGCTTAGTATTATTTACTAGCTTTCGATTTGCATTTATTAAAAGTTCGCCCTGTTCCTCTCCATTAATAAATATGCTAGCCAGAGATTTATTATTACTATAATTTTCCGAGTCATATCTAAGCGTAATAAACGACCAACCATTTAATGGAATGCTAACTTCACTTGTTAATGTTCTTGTTTGAGCATTTCCGTTCCCATTTTTGTTTTTATCTTGCCACCACCAGAATATTTTACCACTTGAGTTTAAGTGAAACTCATAGTTATTATCTTTCGATAAAATAGAATACAAACCGGATGTAGGGTAACGAACGGGCTTAACCCAGGCTGATATTGTGAAGTTTTTATCTATATTTAAAATATTATCATGTGGTATATTAATATATTGATTTGAATCATTATTAAAGCCTCCGAAACCACAAGTTCCAAGAGAATCAATAGTTGGGATCGCAGATAATTCAGATGCAGGCTCTGGTGTTGCTCCATTCACCGATTTACCATGTAATTGGTTACCAGAGCTATCTACTACCTCATTGTTCGAGCCATTCCATGTTGTTTCATCTAAATGATATAAGGCAATCGGATCGGGTAGTGCTTCTATCCCACACGCACTTTCTGGCACGGTTTTATACAAACAAGTACCATCAACCACCGTTCCATTACTGACATAAACCGTCCCCCAGTTAGGTTGCCCTGCTTTAACATCACCAATAACATAAGAGTCATCGAGTTCTACAGTTTCAGAAGAACTCGTAATGTCACCAGAGACTTGGGAGCCCTCGATAACAATTTTGTTTGTAGTTGA
>NZ_JBFRSC010000007.1:0-32364 GCF_041473335.1 Vibrio sp. 10N.222.55.C7 | reverse complement strand
TGTAGTTGAAATATTCCCTTGAACTTCGGAACTTTCAATCGTTATAAGGGAATTTTTACTACTTATATCTCCATCTACCTCAGAATGGCTCAACTCCACCTCATTGCTCGCGGTAATGTTACCGGAGACTTTAGAGTCAGATATCTCTACCTCGTTGTTTTTAGAGTCAATAGCCCCCACAACATTGCTATTGTGGATTTCAATATCACCTCCAGTCTCAATAAAGCCCTCAACAGATACTGAATCAAAATCAACAGGTGTACTATTACCAACAAAGCTACCAAACAGCTCTGAAAGGTTGGTTGAGTAACTTTTCCACTCAAAATCACCATAACTCGCTTCTAGATCGATTGTGGCGGACGAATTTCCTACTTTGTTCTTGCCTTCAAATTGAAAGCCACCGTCTGCAATTAATACAGCATCAATATCAGATGAAAGAGTATCCCCTTTACCAAGCTTAACGATGCCATAATTACATTTATATTGGTTGCCGTTAACGGACCAGCTATTACTAGTACAAGTGGGACGGTTCACTTGAAGGACATAATCCGTAGCTAATGATGAAAAAGAGACGTTAAGTAGCACTAATATGAAAAAAAATCTAATTATCATCTCGAATACCAACCTCTACTATTCGTTGTAAAACCAAGCTTCCAACCGAACAACTTCCTTTCGAGATTAGTTGATATACATTGATACCGTTGTCTAAAACTCCAATAGACTGACAACTGACTTCCGCCCCACATTGAGCTAGCCCTTCACCTGAAAAGCTTATGCTTTGGGTGGTAGAAGCATGACAACTACCTTCTGTCGTGGTTTGATAAAATCGGCTAATGTCTATTTGTGCACCAGATCGCGCGGCCATTTCAGCCCGAGTACCAATCAGGCTTGAAATTAATTGATCACTGTTACGTTCTTGATTTTGATTGGCAACCATAGCAACCGAAGCCATAACCACTAGTATGAATATAACTAGGATTAAACCACTCCCCGATTGTTTACGGGGCATTATAGATAAGGGCATCATGGACAAATTGAATTTCCTCTCCTTTATCAACAAACAACATTTCAAGTCTAATTAGCCCATTTCTTTGCAATTCATGTGCTAAGTTTTGAAAATCTGCGTTTTTTACATTTTCAGCCATTAATACGCCATTGCCTAATGCTTCTGGAGAGAGTAATGAGCGAGACAAGGCGTAATTAGCATAACGAAAAATACTAGAATTGACGTGACAATAAGCTACGGGAGAAAGATAAAAATAAAGGCGTTTACCTGGAGAGCTAATCTCAAAACCTGTAGTTTGCGTTAACTCAACGTCAACCATCACTGCAGCAGAGGTATTAAAGTCAACATTCTCTTTTACCTCTGCAATTTGACCTTCTGTCGTTGGATCAAGACGCATCGTATTCGGGTCGTTAGGGTAAACAATAACTCGCTCCCCTTGAGAAATGCTTTTGTCTATTGGCAATATTCGTATCACTGCTGATTTTGCCTCTGGTGCCGGAAGTTCTTGATAAATCGCACTATTGATAATCGGCAAAAATTCAATACAATCATTTTCAATCAAAATACTGTTAGGGACGGCTTCTCTTAATTCTCGAGTCATTCGCTCCGTGACAAATTTACCTTGTTGTATCAAAGCTTCACGAGCGGTGCTATCAACATAAATCCCCATACCCTGTTGAATAACATTTCCCAAAAATAGACCTACAATAGAAAGCAGAAGAATAGTAATAATCATCTCTATCAGTGTAAAACCACGCATTAGAAATTCCCTTTAATCGCAGAAAAAGGATAGCGATTACCCTGAGAGTCAATAATCACAACTTCAACCCTCTTGTAGTGCGTTCGGATAATAGATGGCTTTCCAGACATCATCACCGTATCGTCATTAACAACAGCAGTATCATAAAACACATCGATTTCGACATTGAAATTGCGATAACCCGCATCACTGAGATCGCTATCAAGAACATCTTCAACACGTCCTCTTAAACCATGAAAATCATCAACATCATTAGCTAAGCTCTTTACCAAGTTACCATTAGCGTCAGTTTCTCCGATGTCAGGTCCCAAATCATTGGGTAACGTGCACAGTTGTTGAGCTGGGGTTGAAATTGTTGAGACTGCACATTCAGGCACTCCTCCGTTCACGCCTGAAAATTGGTCGTACCCGCGCCCCATTACTTCATCAAGTACTGAGCGACCAAGATCAGCAGCTTTAACTGATGTTATTTGTTCTGCGGTCTGAATTGAACGCGGGTACAAAGACGCGGTAAGTCCAGCTAAAGCAAAACCAATAAGGGTAATCACAACGATCATTTCTATTAGGGAAAAGCCTTGGGGGCGGATTTTTTGTTTAGCATCCATAGATATACCCTTCAGTATTAATACACACTGAAATTGAATCATCATTAACAGTCGAAGAGATCTCAAGCTGACAATTCGACACTAAACATTGCTGAGATCGGCCTAATCTATCAAAATCAAGGTACGAAACATTGGTATCAGTTTGTAGCTTAAAGGCCACTTTATTCTGTGTTCCGTCAACAAAGCTGGAATCCGTAACGTCAGAAGGGAATGCCTCAGAACAAATATCTTCAGTACTAGAAGGAGATACTTGAATAGCTTGAGTCTGGCTTGGATTTAACAGCCAACGGTTACAATAACCAGCACGATTCATCGCACGATTTTGAACTAATCGCAATGAGGCTAATACTTCGCTTTGAACAAGGTAGGTTGAAAAGGAAGAGGAGCTCACATAACGGCTAGATGCAAACAAGGAAACAATACCAATCAATATAATAACGATAACAAGCTCTACCAAAGTAAAGCCATTAGATTTGGGGCTGTTATCCATAATGAGCCTCTAACTGCATAGCGAATACTGATTATACAAGATAACGAAGCGTACGATCGTATGTATATGAATAGTTATAACATTTATGTGCTATAGATAGAAAAAAGGCCAGCAGGTGCTGGCCTTTACATTCTAAAATAAAATTAACACGCGTCAGCGTCAGGAGAAGTAATTGTCGGAGCACTTGCAGATGCTTGAGTGGTATAAGTCACAACACAAGTTGAATCTGTCGCAGTGTCACCAGCAAAACCATATACAACAGTTGCAGCAGCTTGACTAACGTGACTAGGGATTAAGTTAAAATCTCCACCTGCAGCCAAACCATCAACAGCAGCACCAATACCATCAGCAGAAGCTTCTGGGTAACCAAACACTAGGTTAACGCCACTTGCACTTGAAGCTGCAGTTACAGTCGGTTGAGTTTCTTCGCCATTAATAGCAGCAGTACCATATACTATGCCAGCAGCTCCAGCCATAGCACCTTTCAGCCCTTGCAAAGAAGCCGAACGAGCATCAGATTGCAGGTTTAGGAAACGCGGCGCCGCAGTTACAGCAAGAATACCTAGAATAACAATTACAACCACTAGTTCGATTAGGGTGAAACCGCCTTGTCTTTTCATAGTTAAGCTCTCTCTATGTTTAATTTTACGCAGACTTACTGCAAAGTTACGGTCACACGACCAGTTTTAATTTCGTAAACAAATTCATGCTCGGTACTACCTTCTAATTGAACGTAAGTACAGGTTGCATCACCAGAATTTGCTTGCGCTGAATACTTGTAGTTTGAGTCGTTCGCTACATCTGAAACCGCACCTACTTTAGGTGGATTTTGCAGCAAGTTTTCCATCAACTCAGAACATGTTTGGTCTGAAATATCTTGTGGAGCAGTGCTCGAATTATTGTTCAGCGTCCACGGATAGCCATCACGAAAGTCGGTCTCGACGTTGTTACTGTTTTTTGATCTTGTTAACCAAAAATCAACACCATCATAGTTTACAGTATTGTATGTTTCAACACCTATCTTCTCTGACGGCCTTGCTTCCGCTTCCCATTGTGCTCTTGCTGACAAAACAGCCGTTGCAAAGCCACCAGCGACACCTTCAATACTGGATTTCTTGGCTTCATCCGTCACATCAAGAAAACGAGGCAACGCAGCGACCGCCAATAAACCAACAACTACGATCACTATCACTAATTCGACAAGGGAGAAACCCTTTTGATTCTTAAGCATTTTCTACCTACTCATCTAATTATTAACGCGCATTATACATTCGCGCACGTATAAAACCATACTAAAACTGTCAATATTTTCACAAAGCCAAAATATTGGCTTTTACACTAAACTTTTCTCTTTCAAGTAATATATCTACCTGATATTTATCAGTATAATGATAACTACAGTGAAAGTGTCTGTTGTCACTTTTATCTTCAACTCTTGGAGAGCTTAGCCCTAAAATGCTCCCTTGAGGATATAATTGATCCAGCCAATAATTACAGTCTCGCTCCGTACCTTGGATAGGCATTACCCACCCAGTTCTGCTGTAGATCTTTGGGGGTTCCGAGCCTTCTTCTTGCCCAGCACCCGATAACAAATACTGCTGTTTGAACAAATTGGCTTGCTCTAAAATCCGCTTGCTCGCGACGATAAATGCCGTGTTAGTCGCTTCTTCTTCTACCGTTTTGAATGCCGAAAGCACACCGACAATAAGAAAAAGAATAACCACTGTCCAAATAACAAAACGTGAGCGTTGTAGGTTATTTAGCATTCCCTAGCCTTTGATCGCATCCAACATTCCCCACATCGGCAAGAAGATACCTAGCGCCAAAATCAGCACCATGCCTGCAACGATGGTTAACAAAATGGGTTCAATTCTGGCGGTTAAGGTTTTCAGATCGTAATCGACTTCGCGGTCATAAAAATCAGCCACTTCAAGTAATAGCTCATCAATACGACCCGTCTCTTCACCGACGGAGATCATTTGTATCACGAGCGGTGTGAAAATTTCGCTGTTAATCGCGGTCGACGAAACCGTACTACCGGCTTCAATGGCCGATTTCATGGCTTGAACTCGCAACTCTAGAAAACGGTTATCTAAAGCTTCCGCCGAAAGCGCTAGCGACTGGTTCAGTGGAACACCCGCTTTAAGCATCAAAGCAAAAGTACGCGAGAAGCGTGACAACAGTGCTCGATTCACTACCCCGCCAATGACCGGCATTTTTAAGCGTAATCGATCCCACTTTTCCAAGCCTTTGTCTGTCTTCACCCAAGCTTTAAAAGCGAAGATAAGACCAAAGATCACTCCAAGCATTAAGCCCCAGTAATTCACAAAGAACTCAGACATACCAATCAAGATACGAGTAGGCAGCGGCAAGTCGACACCAAAGCGCGCAAACATGCTTGAGAACTGTGGAATAACCTTGATGTTAAGAATGAACATTGCAATCAAGATAAAACTGATCACGAATGTTGGGTAACGCATCGCAGTCTTAATTCGTTTGCGAGTCTCAACTTCTTGTTCGTAATATCCAGCTAATTGCAGTAAAGCCTGATCTAGACGGCCTGTGTTTTCACCAACGCCAATCATCGAGACAAACAACGGACTGAATACCTTTGGGTGCATCTGCATTGACGCCGCTAAGCCGCGACCATTGGTTAGCTCAGCAACCACCTCTTCCAAGGCGGCTTTCAGCTGCTTATTTTCGCAGTTTTGAGTGAGGCCTTTCATCGATCTTAATAGTGGTACACCCGCTTTGGTTAGGCTGTATAACTGTCGACAAAACAGAACCAACACCTCTAACGGTACACTCGGAAAGAACAGACTCGATACATCCATATCTAAGACTGAACCACCACTTTTGCCCAGTTTGATAGAGGTTGGAATGATCCCTTTACTCATCAAGCTTTCAGCAGCAAGATCTTCGTTATTCGCGTCTAATTGCCCACTTACTTGACTACCATCAGAGCTGCGACCTACATAACGATACGTTGGCATATCATTCTACCCCTACAGATAAATTGGGTCAGTGGCACCGGACGCATCACCTTCGCCAAGATGCATTATCTCATCAAGACTCACGACACCTTGCAGAGCCAATTCCATCGCAGAAGCCAATAACGGTTTATAGTTTTCAGACTGTCTCGCCTTTTGAGCAAAACCTACCGCATCATTAGCTCTCAGCGCATCCATCATGTTTTGCTCTAGCTCCAACATTTCAAATACACCAATTCGCCCGCGGTAACCGGTTAAGTTACAGTTCTGGCAACCACGGCCTTTCATAAACGGCACACCTACTTGGTTAGGGAAACGGACGCTCAGCCATTGCTTGCGAGGTTCATCTAACTCATCCTCAACCTTACAATCTGTACACACTTTACGAACTAATCGCTGTGCGACTACTGCTCGAACAGCGCTCGCGACCAAGTAACCCGGAGCACCCATATCCATCATACGCAACGCGCTGTCTACCGCATCATTGGTATGTAACGTACTTAATACTAAGTGGCCGGTCAGTGCAGCTCTCAAGCCTATCTCAACGGTTTCGTGGTCACGCATCTCACCGATAAGAATAATATCGGGATCCTGACGTAGAAAGGTTCTCAAGATAGTAGAGAAATCGAGATTGATCTTAGGGTTTACCTGAACTTGATTCACACGAGGTAGGCGGTATTCCACCGGGTCTTCCGCAGTAATGATCTTTTTACCCGGTTCGTTTAATTCACTTAACGCGCCGTATAAGGTTGTTGTTTTACCTGAGCCGGTTGGGCCGGTAACCAAAATCATGCCATGTGGACGGCGCAATTGTTGACGCAGACGAACCAACAGATCACTCGGTATGCCCGACTCTTCTAGTTTACGTAGGCCTGCTGACTGGTTAAGAAGACGCATAACCACTGATTCACCGTGCTGTACTGGCATGGTCGACATACGAATATCAACCGACTGACCTTTAGCTCGGATATTAAATCGGCCGTCTTGAGGAAGACGTTTCTCTGAAATATCGAGGTTTGCCATCAGCTTCAAGCGCAGTACAAGTGCCGAAGCAATATTCACCTCATTCAGCAATGTTTCATGCAGCACACCATCAATACGCTGACGAAGACGCAATACGTTTGAATCTGGCTCGATATGAATATCCGAAGCGCCAACCTGAATAGCATCTTCAAATAGCGAGTTGATCAGCTTAACGACGGTAACTTCATCACTGTCTTCTTCAGCGATATCGAAATCAAAGGCATCATTAACTTGGTGTTCAGCGTGAAGTTGCTCAGCAAACGAGGCAATCTCTTTGGTTCTTCGATAATAGCGATCGAAGCCATCAACCAATTGCCTTTCTTGAGCAACAACGAATTCCAGCGCGTAATCGCCGAGCTGACCAAGCAAAGACTCTTGGGCAAACAGATCGGCTGGGTCACTCATTGCAACACGCAAAGTGTCACCTTGGCGTCCAATAACCAATGCACGAAGGCGACGAGCATGTACTTCGGGTAAAAGCTGTACTGCTTCAACATCGACAACGGCTCGGCTTAAATCAATAAGAGGAATCGCTAACTGCTGCGACAAAAAGCTCAGCATTTGCTGTTCTGACAAGAAGCCAAGCTCAATTAGCGCATCACCCAGCTTACGCCCAGTACTTTTCTGAGCGGCCAGTGCTTGTTCAACTTGAGCCTCAGTGATAATGCCTTCTTCGACAAGCAAATCACCAAGTCTTTTTCTTAATCTAATTTGCATCGCCGCTCTCCTCTAAAGCATTGAGTATTTTTAACCGGTCACGCACAAAGCTTTGTGATTGAGATGAGATACCGACTCTGGTTAACGCACCTTGGTATGACGCTTTAGCAGCTGTGAAATCGAGTTGACGTTCTTGCTGAATCGCTAAGCCTAACCACCAGCGAGCATTATCTGAATCGACCTCAACCAACTTTTGGTAACTTTCCAATGCCACTTCTTCTTGCTGACTCTTTTGACTCAAGGCCGCACGCATCGCCAAATAATTTTGGGTAGGGTTCGGTGGTAAATGTATTAACGGACTTAAAGCCGCTTCTGATTGATTCGCTTTTACCAGCAGTTTTGATAACCCTAAACGCAGTTTTTCACTGTTGATGTTGAGCTTGATACCAGACTGATAAAGCTCATAGGCTTTGCGAGTATCGCCTTTACCAAAATAGAGAATCGCAAGTTTCTGACGGACATCTTCATTTCTTGGGGTATAACGCAGCGCCTCGGTATAACCTTTCAACGCACCAGTAAGATCGTTCGCATCAAGCGCTTTCTGAGCTCGACCTTGTGCATTCACAGATAGCTGTTCCGGAGTTAACTCAACCTGCTCGATCAACATTCCGCTATTTTCTGAACCACCAGAGGTTATAGGCTCATTAGAGATAGACGCAGGATCTTTTTTGGCCACACTAGCAACGTAAACTGGTTGGGGGATGTCAGTCCTAATCGTTTTAGGCGTGCTTAGAGGTTTAGCCGGTGTTTGTTGTTTTGTCGCTTTTGGGGCAGACATAACAACTGATTCGGAAACACTAGGCTTAGATTGAGCGCTTTTTGCCATCGCAGTGTTTTCTGTTGAAAGGATCGCAGAGTCTAGTGTCACCAATTTCTTAGTTGGCGATGAGATAGGTTGAGCAACTTCCTGAATGCCATTTGAATCATCAACGACAGAGACTTGAACCTGTAAATCTCGAGTTGAGATTGACTGCTCAACAATAGACTGATCAATCACAGGGCCTTGCGATATCGCCCAACCGCCCATCGCTAAGCTCAAAGTAAAACCTGCAACAACCCAAACTAGGGGGGAACGCGTTTTTACTTTAGGTACGACTGCCGCTTCAATCGAAGTCGCTGACTTTTTCTTTGCCAATTCAGACAAGGCGTTGTTAATGACGCTCATAATTAATTCCAACCCCACAGTATTGGCGTTTTAAATTTAGGCTTACACACATCGTACGTTTCATGCATAGCTGAAAAAAGATGTTGGTTGTCGATACTTTTCTTATCTTCACTGAACGAAAGCAATAGAGCCTTATGGCAAAGTTGGTTTATCAATCTAGGGATACCTAACGACGAACGACAGATCGCCTTTTTTTGATTCAAGCTGAATAACTCAGGACTGCCACCAGATTTAGCGATTCGATTATCAATATAAGCCACCGTTTCATCGAGATTCAGCGGTCTCAGTGTCGAACTAAATGTGATTCTTTGGCGAAACTGCCTTAGGTGATAAGCCTCTAATCGAGCATCCAATTCTGGCTGACCTAATAGAACAATCTGCAGCAGTTTTTTATCTTCCGTTTCAAGGTTACCAAACAACCTTAATGTTTCGAGCGCTTCATCCGATAGAGCCTGAGCTTCATCAAGAATAGCCACCACTCTTAAACCAGAATTGTGCAATTCAATGAGCTTATGCTGAATGTTATCAACCAAGGTTGCTTCATTATCGACAGCTAAACCAAGCTCTGTTGCAACCGCCTGGCGCAAGTCTGCCCCTGATAACACAGGGTTTGGTAAGTAGATCAGAGCTGTACAGTCATGTAGGTGATTGACCAACATCCGGCAAACCATGGTTTTTCCAGTGCCTACCTCTCCGGTCACCTTAATCACGCCCTCGCCCATTTCCAACGCCGAGATTACCGTCTGAATCGCTTCGAAATGAGGCGCTAAACCATAGAAGAAATCGGTATTCGGCGTTAAGGTAAATGGCAGTTGTTCAAAACCAAAGTGAGCTTGATACATACGACGACCTAGCTTAGTGAGACACTGCCACTCTATATTGAGAAAGTAAGCAATTACTCTTCATCAGGGAACCACTGCTGAAGAAGATCACGTGAACGCTCCAACTCATTTTGCCAAGTATTCACACCCACGATCGTTGGCTTAAGCAAGATCACGAGCTCAGTTTTTTGCGTTAACTGATTGGTATTACGGAACAAATGACCTAAGGCTGGAATATCACCGAGGAATGGAACTTTAGAGGTCACATCACTGGTGTTGGATTTCATCAAACCACCAATAACAACCACATCGCCATCTCGAGCTCGAATCACTGAGTCAGACTCACGAATAGAGCTTTTCGCCAAAGGAAGCTGCACCACACCCGTTGTAGAACCAAGGTTGAGCTCTTTCACTTCTTCCTCGACCTCAATAACGGCTGGGTGAACATGTAAGAATACGCTACCTTTATCATCTATCTGAGGGGTCACATCTAAGGAGATACCCGAAAAGAACGGAGTTAACTCAACCTCAGGTGCGACGTTCGCGTTGTCACCACTGCCTACCGCGCTAGATAAATCCGTCACGTAGTATTCGTCAGTACCCACTTTGATAACCGCTTTCTGGTTGTTTGCAGCTGTGACTCGTGGGCTTGATAGAACGTTCAGGTCACCTTGAGTATCCATAAAGCTCAATACCGCTTCAAAACTGCCATCTGAGATCGTTACGTTGGTTTGCCCGCCTAACAAAGAGCTGATCGCATCTAATGGAGGCAAAGTTCCACCAGGTCGATCAATTACCACACCGCCGCTGCCAATCGACTTAGATAAATTAGACCAGCTAATACCTTGTTGGTAACCATCACTCAAGGTTACTTCCATGATTTTGGCTTCTAGGATAACTTGACGCTGCAGGCGTTTTTGAGAAATACCTAAGAACTCTCGAACCTCACGAATTTCGTCAGGGTAAGCACGCACTGTAATCACACTCGCTTGCGGGGTCACGACAACGCTTTGCCCATCGCCCGAGCCAATTAAGTGAGCAACCGCCGCTTCAAGCTGTGGCCAAAAATCACTTTCAGAGGTCGTTTCAATCTCTGTACCACCATTCGATGTCGAGTTTGATGAATTAGAAGAGTTAGATGAATTTGACGAGTTTGAGTTCGAGTTTGAAGAGCTCGATGAATTCGAATCTGAGTTAGAGATCGTGCCGGTGGTGATCGTCGTTAGTGAGCGACCAGAACGCTTAACTTGTAAGTAATCGACAGGGATCGTTACGGTGCGAAGACCGGCAGGATAAACTTGAATCACTTTGCCACGCTTTTCAATATCGTAGCCATACATATCTTGAGCAACAGCCAGTACCTCATCTAACGTCACGTCCGTTAGATTAAGCGTAAGGTTTCCAGACACACTTGGGTGAATAGCCGCACTATATTCCGTACCTTTCACTAAGCTGGCAAAAAAAGTTCTCGCTTCAACGCCTTTTGCCTGAATACGAAAACGCTTAACCGTTTCCATCCCCGGAGACATCGAGTCAGAATTAAGCTGAGGCATAAGGTCATCTTGAACCGACGAAGGCAGCTCATGAAGCGCTCTGCTATTGGCTTCATTAATTGATTCGTTTAAAGACTCTTTAATCTCAACAGGATCTCTATGCCCCATCGAACAGCCGACTAAAGATGACACTAGGATTGCTACTACAAGTTTACGCATGTCTTCACTCTAACCTTAATTATTCTTAACATCTAAAGAGAACATCTCTAATTTCCACTGCTTAGAGCTTCTCTGCAGAGTGACGTATTCTGGATCTATGTTCTTAACTCGGTACCCTCTGATCGTTTCCCCTTGTCCGAGAATCTGACCATTCATAATCGCATAGCAAGGCGTATCTCCCTTACACACGATGCTTTCTAAAGAAGGCAAGCGATAACGAGTTGGTGCTTTCTTAGCAGGCGCCGTTTTCTGTTGAGGTGAAAGCCAGCCTAATGGCGCCGTGGGATCTTGCTCAGCCCACACAAAAGAGCTACTAAATAGCAAGGACAACAAAAGAGTTCTAACCACCGATAAACTCCTGTCTAGTACCTAATGTGTAAACCTCGAACACCAGTCGAGCTTTAGGATATTCTTCTACTGAGTATTCAAATGTGCGCCAGTAGTAACTCACAGGTAGAGACTCAAGTGCTTGAAGGTAAGCTGAGATATCAAAGTAACTGCCGGTTAGCTCCATTCTTACAGGGTGAAGAAAGTAGCCTGAATATTCGCTGGTCTCTTTATTGTTCGAAATCGCTTCTGGTTTTAATGACTCTAGCGATTCAAGCTTTAGTCCATTACCGGCGTTAAGAACGCTCTCCAGTAACTGCGACATTTGAGAAGGTGTGATTAATCCATCAACAATCTGAGAAAGCTGAAGAGAGAGATCTTGGCTCTCCACCAGCAGCTTTTTGTACTCTCGATTAATTTCGTTGTCTGGGTCTTTGTTTAACTGAGCTTGCAGAACAAGTAACTCACCTTGCTGCCTTTGATTCGATTGAGTCAGGCTGCTCGCCTTGGCATTTTTAGCTTGTAGATCGAGATACGCAGGCTCAACCAATAAGGTGAACAACAACATAGATAGGCCAACAAAACCACACACAAAAAGTAGCCATTTTTCTCTTTGACTTAATGCAAGAAACTTATCGCTCAGCTGGTTCCACTGCTGCATTATTTACTCTCCCGACGAGTACTTAGCTCAAACGTCACCACATCCTGATCATTACGGCCAATTTTTAGTTTTTCAAAAGTGCGTCCGACTAAATTAAGCTCACTTTTAAACTGACCAATCCAGTTCGGAACGACATTTGCGTTACGAGCCAAGCCACTAAGATCTAAAGTATCGTGGGTCATGTAGATGTGCGAAAGAGAAATGTCATTTCGGCCTAATTTAGCTAAGGAATTCATGACGCCAGAATACCCGACTTGTTGGGATTCGTCGTATTGTCCAACAGCCTTCAAAGCCTCTTTTTTAGCCTCAGTCTCACGTTTGAGACGCGCAACCGCCGCGACTTTCTCTGGAGACGGTTTATGCTGAGTTAACTTACTATTCAATTGGTTAACTTGCTTGTTAAGTTGATTCGAGTCTTGTTGCAGGGCTGTTAGCTCTTTATCTAGATTAGAAACTTGATACTGCATTGCGAAGTAACCACCAAGCATCAAAACACAAACTACTCCCCAGCTCGCAACAACATTGGTCAGCGTAAAATATTCTTTTTTAGGCTTAAGGTGTTCAGGGTAAAGATTGACCTTAAACGTCTCTTTTTCAGCTGCAAGTTTAAGCAACAAACTCTCTGAATTATCACGCTCACCTTCAACCAACAGTGAAACTGTCGAGCTCAATGTACTGTTTAAGGCACTTTGTAACTCTGCTTCATCTTCTTCGTCACAACAGATTTTAAGCTGGTGAAGCTGGGTGCCTTTAATTTGAGAAGAAAGGTAATCAATCGAGCGTTGAAGCTCTAAAGCGAGGCCATCTAACTGCAGAGCACTTGACGCAACACCCGTTAAAGGTGGCACAACACTGCGGATGGTTCTTTGAAAACAAACGGTATTTTCGACAAACGCACCCAATTTAAAGTGTGAATTGACGCTACGTTGTAAAAGAATGAAATTAGACAGTTCGCCTGCACTGTAACCCCAGATTTCATCTTCAGGAGCAACACCTATTAATTCAACCTGAGCCGAATTCGTGATATTCAAAAGCTTGTCCAACAGCTTTTTAGGCAGGACATATACTTGCAGCTTGTTCGACGTTGGTAACGCGACCGCACTCGCAGTAATTTCCGTGACTCTTTCTGAAACAAGATCTTTGAGTAAAAAAGGCAGTGCTACCGACCATTCACTCTCTGGAATGTCCGGTTTATCAATTTGGTAGGTTTGGTAGTAGTTAGCACAGACAATCAGTTGGACGCTATTACTGGTAAACGCCTCACTGCTAAGCGATTTTTTTAGCGCACTCTCCCAGTCCCCATTAACCACGGGAATGCTGGCTACTTGAGGATCTTGTTCTGTCGATGAAATATAAATGGCGTCATTGCCCAGCAAGACAACTTGCGAGCTACCTTTATTATTCGTTGGCTTTATTTTGTCTAAAATCGCTTTAAAATTCATTCTTAACTACTACTCTTACGCCATCGATTTCTTCGTCCAACTTTGACAACAGATTCCGCTTTCGCGGCTTTTTCTGCTTGATTAGGCAAAGGGATAATTTGTTGTTCTTCGTCGAAATATCTCCCTTGATAGCCGTTAATGCCTAACTCTATCAAGGTATTCTTTTCTTGTTTTGTCTCGACTCCAACGGCAATAACTTGAGTTGGAGAATCACCACACGCCCCAATTAAGCTGCGAACAAACAGTTGGTTCTCATGCCTTTGGTCGATTTTCTTTATTAGGCTTCGATGAAGCTTAATATAATTAACCTTCAAATCCTTTATATAGTGAGTGCTAACAATGGTTCGCCCAGCTTGGCCAACCACAACTTTACACCCTAAACCTCGCAACATCTTTGCCACCGGTCTCATATAATCAAGATGAGCAATCAAGTGCCCTTCTGGAAACTCAAACGCAAGCTGAGAGCGGTGTTGAGCAGAGAGCTGTAACAACTCACTCCTAAACCACTTAAAGTGCTGTTTATTAGCAAACGGGGTAACATTCAGATTCACTGAATAGTTGATAGGTTGAGTTGATTCTTTCAACGATTTCAACACAACCTTTAGAACCGATTGGTCCATTTGAGCTTGATAACCCACTTGCTCTACCGCAGGCATAAATCGAGACGATTTCAATAAACCTTTGTCAGGATCCTGAATTCTAGTAAATATTTCTCTATGCAATTCATTAACTTGACCAGATTCCGGCATAAGATAACACCGCTGAGCAAAGATTACTAAATTTTCAGGAAGCAGCGCTTTATCAAGTAATGTTCTCCAACGAACACTGCCTCTATCAAGCTCATTCTTATTCTCTTTCGGGTAACGGCTCCAGTTATTAATACGCTCTAACTGAGCACTCTTTAGTGCCGTTTCCGTTTCATCCATGATCTGGCTATGACGCTCACCTTCGGTATACATGGTCACACCAATATGACACCAGTTATCCGACTCTAAAGGCTCTGGCGGAGTTAGCTTATCTAACTGCCTTAAACACTGAGCAGCCAAGGTCGCAATATCTTTTGCGCCCTGATGAGGGATAAATACAGCAAAGTCCGCTTCGTAATAGCGAGAAAAAATGACATCGGGATAGCGTTGAACGATATTCGACAGTACTTCACCGACTTCAATAATAAAGCCGTCTGTGGTTTGCTTATCGTTAGCATCACTAACTTGCTCCCATTCGTCGATACGTATCAGTAACACACCGCCTCGAGCACCACTTTCATGCAGTGCCGATTCAAGCTTGTTATCGAATAAGACTCGGTTTGCCGTGCCTGTGAGTTTGTCTAGGAAAGTATGGGTACGAATAAAGGTATCAAAGCGACTTCGTTCTTGACGAGCATCTTGTAGCTCTTCAATCAATACATCTAAGGCTTCGCTTGCGGTATAAGGCCACTCTCGCTCATCTCCCTTTGCATGAGCTTCAACCTGACCGGCCAAGATCATTCTTCCTCGCTCTTCCAAGATTTCAGAACCCATGAGTTGTTCTTTCAACCAACGAACACCGCGAGCAAGACAGAACAGAACCAATGCGACAGCCAAAGTAATTGACCACATCGCTTCCATTGAGTAGTTGTAGCCAATATAAGGAGGAAGTGCTTTAAATTCGATTCGGTAGCCTTCATTACGCTCTAAAATGAAGCTTTTCTCATAAAGACGATTGGGATCAATTTGTGGGGAGGTATCTTTGAAACGATAAACGATGCCGGTCTTGTTCGAGAGTTTCATCTCAACAATATTGCTCGCCTGCAACATCTTAGGCATCCAACGCTGCATTGAATACGCGGCGTCAGGGTCTTCCATCTCTTTATCTACAACGTCGACAATGCCAACCAAATAATGGTCTAAATATTCCTGTCCAATACGCTTAAAGGAAAGTGTGCCACCAATAAAAAGAATGAACATCGCGCTGATCACTATCACGGTGACAAATGCGACCAATCGAGTGCTCAATTTTAGTGTCGGGGTATATCTCATGAATAACGAAATCCTTTTCAACTCACATTATACCGTATTGCTACTTATACTATAAATTGACGTTGTAAATAAAGCGTTAAGAATTGTAGGTAACAAAAAGCCGCGATGAACGCGGCTTTTTCCAATTTAATACTGTCTTTATAATATATTAAAAACTAGGTCTCAGGTAATTGCTAAAATGGGATGTCATCATCAAAATCCATTGGCGGCTCATTATATTGAGGTTGAGCCTGCTGAGGAGCTTGTTGAGGTGCTTTTGGCTGCTGTTGAGCGGGAGCACTGTATTGTTGTTGCTGTGGCTGCTGTGGCTGACCCCAACCACCTTGCTGTTGGTTGTTACCCATGCCACCTTGAGCAGGAGCACCACCTTGAGCACGGCCGCCAAGCATTTGCATTACACCATTGAAGCCTTGAACAACCACTTCAGTTGTGTAGCGATCTTGACCGCTTTGATCTTGCCATTTACGAGTTTGAAGTTGACCTTCAATGTAAACTTGAGAACCTTTACGTAGGTACTCACCAGCAACTTCCGCAAGCTTGCCAAACAGAGCAACACGGTGCCATTCTGTTTTTTCACGCTGCTCGCCAGTTGCTTTATCACGCCATGACTCTGACGTTGCAATGGTAATGTTCGCTACTGCGCCGCCATTTGGCATGTAACGAATTTCAGGGTCATTACCTAGGTTACCCACTAATATAACTTTGTTAACTCCACGGCTAGCCATGATTTGCTCCGTCTAAATTCATAGTCTCAGAAAATTTTAGCGCACAAGAATAGCATGCTTTTCTACAGTGATAAATCGCATTCCTATTCTCTCCTCACTACAAAGAATAAAAACGTAACAAATCATGATATTCAGAGCGATGTTGCTTTTTTCTCCACTTACAAACCACTCATTTACTTTGATAATTGATATTCAACGCAAGTCACTATCAAGGCGCTAGAGAAGCTAAAGCCTGCATGACAACGTGGAATCTAATCCCACTCAAACAGGACGTTTCAATGAGAAAATCAAGATACGCTCGCACTTTACACTTTCTGTGCATCGACCCAAACGATACCTATCTACATGTAAAAGAGATAGAAAAGCATTTATCTATTGTTCTCTACAAAATGACACCCGACGAATTAATGCTAGTTGATAGAAAGCAGAGTAACCGGATCTTGCTCGTCGATTACAGAGAGGTACCACAACTACTGATTATTTGTCCTAACCTGACTGTTATGTGGAAAAATCACGAAATCATTTTATTCAATGTCCCCCAGCAACTTCCAACCTCAGAGCTTCTTACCTATGGGGTACTAAAAGGACTCTTTTACAACACTGAACAAAAGGACAAGATTGCTCGTGGTCTTCAAGAAGTCATTGATGGCGATAACTGGCTGCCAAGGAAGGTAACCAATCAACTGTTGTTTTATTATCGCAATATGGTCAATACCAACACCACACCAACCAATGTTGATTTAACCATTCGTGAGATCCAGGTGATTCGCTGTCTTCAATCCGGGTCTTCAAACACACAAATCGCCGATGACTTGTTTATTAGTGAGTTCACGGTTAAATCTCACCTCTATCAAATATTCCGTAAGCTTGCGGTAAAAAATAGAGTTCAAGCGATAGCATGGGCAAACCAGAACCTGCTTGCATAATCGACCCACCTCTTAGTCTGACGATAATTTTGAGGGAAGCTCTAGTAAACCATGGCTATTGTTGCTGAATTTTCGACATAACTTATGCTAGAGTTGCCCTCAGAAATATCAACCACTCAGGTTGAATCAATAATTATTATAGATAAAGGGTCTTATCATGATCAAAAAGTGCCTTTTCCCGGCAGCTGGCTACGGTACACGTTTTTTACCTGCAACCAAGTCAATGCCTAAAGAAATGATGCCTGTAGTAAACAAACCTCTGATTGAATACGGTGTAGAGGAAGCTATCGAAGCTGGTATGGATGGAATGTGCATCGTTACTGGACGTGGTAAGCACTCGATCATGGATCACTTTGATAAAAACTACGAGCTTGAGCACCAGATTAGCGGCACCAATAAAGAAGACCTATTGGTTAATATCCGTGAAACGATTGAAGCGGCAAACTTCACCTACATTCGTCAACGTGAGATGAAAGGCCTTGGCCATGCTATTTTAACGGGTCGCGAACTTGTAGGCGATGAACCGTTCGCAGTAGTACTTGCTGATGACCTTTGTGTGAACGAGCAACAAGGCGTGCTAGCTCAGATGGTTGCGCTATACAAACAGTTCCGCTGTTCTATTGTTGCTGTACAAGAAGTTCCAGAAGAAGAGACTCACAAGTACGGTGTTATCTCTGGCGAAATGATCAAAGATGACCTTTTCCGAGTTGATGACATGGTAGAGAAGCCAGAGCAAGGTACAGCACCAAGCAACCTAGCGATCATTGGTCGTTATATTCTGACTCCAGATATCTTTGAATTAATCGAGCAGACAGAACCAGGTAAAGGCGGCGAAATCCAGATCACTGATGCATTGCTAAAACAGGCAAAAGCAGGCTGTGTATTGGCTTACAAATTTAAAGGCCAACGTTTTGACTGTGGTAGTGTTGAAGGCTATATCGAAGCAACAAACTACTGCTTCGAAAACCTATACAAGAAAGACCAGCAGCAAATCGAGCTAGGTAAACACTCGACCAAGAAAGAAGCATAACGACTGGTTAATCACTAACGTTACTGATTTTAGAAAGGGCGACTCTTTGAGTCGCCCTTTTTGTTTACTGTTTTTTTATCCAGTAAAACTTTGCACAAATCTCACTCTATGTAATACTTTAGCCACTTAAAATTACATGGTCTATTGAGATGGATAAAATAGAAATTAGAGGCGCTCGTACGCATAACCTCAAAGACGTCAACCTAACCATTCCACGTGACAAACTGACTGTCATCACCGGATTATCGGGTTCAGGAAAGTCGTCACTTGCGTTTGACACACTCTACGCAGAAGGTCAGCGTCGTTATGTTGAATCTCTGTCTGCTTACGCTCGTCAATTTCTATCTCTTATGGAAAAGCCTGATGTCGACCATATTGAAGGTCTGTCTCCAGCTATCTCAATAGAACAAAAATCGACTTCACATAACCCTCGCTCAACCGTCGGTACCATTACCGAAGTCTATGATTACCTCAGATTATTGTATGCGCGAGTAGGCGAACCTCGCTGTCCAGACCACAACATCCCTCTAGCAGCACAAACCATCAGTCAAATGGTCGATAAGGTCTTAGAACTGCCTGAAGGCTCAAAGATGATGTTGATGGCACCGATTGTCAAAGAGCGCAAAGGTGAGCATGTTAAAACACTGGAAAACTTAGCTGCGCAAGGCTTTATCCGAGCCCGAATTGATGGTGAAACCTGTGATCTATCCGATCCACCAGCACTTGAACTTCATAAGAAGCACACCATTGAAGTTGTGGTAGACAGATTCAAGGTTCGTCCTGATCTTCAACAGCGTTTAGCCGAGTCATTCGAGACCACATTAGAGCTCTCTGGCGGTATCGCTGTCGTCGGCTGGATGGACGAAACGGATCAAGAAGAGATCGTATTCTCTGCTAACTTCGCTTGTCCTAAATGTGGTTACAGCATGCAAGAGCTTGAGCCTCGCCTGTTCTCATTTAATAACCCGGCAGGAGCATGTGGTACGTGTGATGGTCTTGGTGTTCAACAGTATTTTGATCCAAGCCGAGTGATTTTAGATGAGAACCTAAGCATTGCTGAAGGTGCGATAAAAGGTTGGGATCAAAAGAACTACTACTATTTCCAAATGCTAACGTCGCTGTCAGAACATTATGGTTTTGATCTGTATGCGCCATTTAATTCTCTACCGAAAAAGACTCAAGAGATCATTCTAAAAGGATCAGGTCGAACTGAAGTGGAATTCAAGTACATCAATGACCGAGGTGATATTCGAGTTAAGCGTCATCCATTCGAGGGCATTTTAAATACCTTAGAGCGCCGTTACCGTGATACTGAATCTAGCGCGGTGCGTGAAGACCTTGCCAAATACATCTCAACCAAGTCGTGTTCTAGCTGTGATGGCACTCGCCTGAGACTAGAAGCTCGCAATGTTTTCATTGGTGATACAACACTTCCGGAAATCGTTGAACTTAGCATTGCTGACGCACTACAATTTTTCCAAGAATTGAAGCTAGACGGTCAACGTGGGCAGATCGCAGATAAAGTGATGAAAGAGATCAATGATCGTCTGCATTTCTTAGTCAACGTTGGTTTGAACTACCTTAACCTATCACGCAGTGCTGAAACGCTGTCTGGTGGTGAGGCGCAACGTATTCGTTTGGCGAGCCAAATCGGTGCCGGTTTAGTTGGCGTTATGTATGTACTTGATGAGCCATCAATTGGTCTCCACCAGCGCGATAATGAACGTCTATTGCAAACCTTAATTCACCTGAGAGACTTAGGTAATACGGTACTTGTTGTGGAACATGACGAAGATGCAATTCGTTGTGCTGACCATGTTATCGATATCGGTCCAGGAGCAGGGGTGCACGGTGGTCACGTGGTGGCAGAAGGTACCATGCAAGACATCATCGAAAACCCGAACTCTTTGACAGGCCAATACCTGAGCGGTGCTAAAGAAATTGCAGTGCCTGAAAAGAGAACGCCTATCGACAAGAAAAAGGTCGTCGAGATCGTTGGCGCAACGGGGAACAACCTAAAGAATGTGACCGCGACAATTCCTGTTGGCTTGTTCAGTTGTATTACGGGCGTATCAGGTTCGGGTAAATCAACGCTTATCAACGATACCTTCTTTAAAGTCGCCCACACTCAATTAAACGGTGCCACGACTGCAGTTCCAGCAAAGCACAAAAAGATTAAAGGGTTAGAACATTTTGATAAGGTAATCGACATAGATCAAAGCCCTATCGGTCGTACACCAAGATCAAACCCTGCGACCTACACAGGGATTTTCACCCCTATTCGTGAACTATTCGCGGGCACTCAGGAATCACGTTCTCGTGGTTACAAGCCAGGTCGATTCAGCTTTAACGTTCGTGGTGGTCGTTGTGAGGCTTGTCAGGGAGACGGCGTAATCAAGGTAGAGATGCACTTCTTACCCGATGTGTATGTGCCTTGTGATGTGTGTAAAGGTAAGCGCTATAACCGTGAGACTCTAGAGGTCCGCTACAAAGGTAAAACCATTGACGAAGTTCTAGAGATGACTGTGGAAGATGCTCGTGAATACTTCAACCCGGTACCTGTTATCGCTCGTAAACTGCAAACTTTAATGGACGTTGGCCTCTCTTACATTCGCTTAGGGCAAGCAGCTACAACCTTATCTGGTGGTGAAGCTCAGCGTGTTAAATTAGCGCGTGAACTGTCTAAACGAGACACGGGAAAAACCTTATACATTCTCGATGAGCCAACAACAGGCCTTCATTTCCACGATATCCAGCAGCTACTGACGGTATTACATAGACTGCGTGATCACGGTAATACAGTTGTCGTGATTGAGCACAACCTAGATGTCGTTAAAACAGCAGACTGGATCCTAGATCTTGGCCCAGAAGGTGGGCAAGGTGGTGGTGAGATTGTTGCAGAGGGTACACCTGAAGATGTGGCGTTAGTCGAAGGTTCACACACTGCTCGCTTCCTTAAGCCTATGTTAAATTTGAAGTAGGTGTAAAATAGCGCCCTGCGGGCAGACAGAAAAATGTTAAAGTAACAGAGCTTGTTTCAGAAGGAACAAGCTCTGTTTTTATAAGGTTAGGGATTTATGGCAACAATACACACTAGCGGTACTCAGCTAGAAAATCAGATCACTCAGCTACCACTCAACAAAGCATTTCTGGCTTCTTTAGCTGTTGTATTCTTGTTAGCTATGCATTTTTTTATGCCGAATCCTGGTGGTTCGGGCCTTGCTCTATCCTTTAACCCTACCACTTGGCTAGCGCTAAGCTTCACGCTAGCGATTGGCTTTTACCAACTCGCGACCAATCGAGTACTCAAGTATTCCAAATTAACAATTGGCTTGTTGATTAGCTGCATCATACTCACGCTACCCATTTTATACAGCAATGCTGCACCTCAAGGAGCGTCAGGACGCTTGCTTGGATTGTGGGCGGGCTTTGCCTTATTTGTGGTGCTGCAGCAATTTAAGTTCAGCAATAAACACAAGCAACGTATGTTGTGGTTCATTGTACTTGCTGTTGTTATACAAGCACTATTTGGCTATGTGCAATATTTCTTATTAGAACCTGGCAACCTATTTGGCTACAACACTTCTGCAAACCGACCATATGGGATATTTCAACAACCGAATGTAATGGCAAGCTTTCTTGCTACTGGTTTTGTGCTGTCCGCTTACCTTTTAGCAAGGCAGCCGGCTAAATATAACCATAAGATCAGCGAATCATTCCTACTGTATTTAACTCCAACCTTAACCGTGCCCTTGCTGATCATCATTGCATCACGTACCGGATGGTTGGCCGCTGTCATTGGGTTTATCTGCATTCTGCCCTATCTATACAAGTTCTCGACCAAGAAACGCTTCTACGGATGGTGCGCATCAGTGCTCGTCGGTGTCGTCGTCGCTTTTTCGGTGATCAGCCTAAGTGCGACTGATAGCCTCGCTAGCAAGAAAGCGAACCTAGAAAGCCCGCGCGCTTATACGTTCCCGCAAGCTTTAGATATGATGATCGAAAAGCCATTTACAGGTTATGGTTACGGGAAATTTGAGTCTGAATACACGCTATATACAGCTCGCCAACATCAACTCAACTCGAACTATCATCCAGGTCTTCCTTCAATGGATCACCCGCACAATGAGTTCCTGTTTTGGGGAGTTGAAGGGGGGATTGTACCAATCATCGGAATCTTGATTGCTGCAATATTGGTGATGTCACGCATAACAAGTTCAGCAAAGGGAACACGTCTAGCCCTGCTCGCGTTATTTATCCCAATCCTTTTGCACTCTCAACTTGAGTATCCTTTTTACCACTCGGCGATTCACTGGATAACATTCATTATATTGATTTACTGGGTAGATCAGCGCTCTTCCCGACATTATCAACAGTCGTTCAGTATCATCAGCAAGACCCTATTTAGAGTGTTGAGCTTAGTGCTCCCTATTTTGGTCAGTTTTTATATGTTGAGCGCCCTGCACACCAACTATGTACTGACTAAGTTTGAACTGTCTAAGCCGAAAAATCCGGACATTCTTAAGCAGGTAACGAACCCAGTGGTGTGGAAAGATCGCTACGATTGGGATATATACAGCACTTACCTTAATATCGGCCTCTACAAAGCCGACCCGAGCCTTATACAGCCTTACATCGATTGGTCACTGGAGATCATTAAGAGCAAACCAAGACCGGCTTTCTACAGCAATCTGATTCTGGCGTATCAAGGCCTAGGAGAAGAAAGTAAAGCAGAGCAAATTCGTAGCGAAGCGAACTTTTTATTCCCTAACAGAGACTTTTCAAAGGTTCAGTATAAGAAAGTGTCACAAGCAGAAGATAACGTTTCGTCTGCAGAATAATGTTAAGAATTCGCAACGCAAGCTTCACTTAGTAGGCAGTAGGAGCTTGGGGTAGATACAAAAAAGCGCACGATCTCTCGTGCGCTTTTCTTTTTAATTTCAGTTCATGCAGCTACTTCAAAACATCTTTTAGCGCTTTTAGGCACAACGCGACATTCTCTTTACGAGCACCGTAACCCATTAGGCCGATACGCCATGCCTTACCAGCCAAAGAGCCAAGCCCAGCACCGATTTCAAGATTATATTCTTCTAAAAGCTGCGTTCTGATCTTAGCCTCATCAATTCCTTCTGGGAAATAAAGTGCATTAAGCTGCGGCAGGCGGCTCTCTTCATCAACCACAAACTTTAACCCTAGAGCTTCTACGCCTTCTTTAAGCTCTTGGTGCATCGCATGATGACGAGACCACGCATTATCTAAGCCTTCATTTTTCAACAAAACCAGCGACTCATGCAGAGCATAAAGGCTGTTCACGGGTGCGGTATGGTGGTAGCTACGCTTACCTTCTCCACTCCAGTAACCTAATACTAAACTTTGATCCAAAAACCAGCTTTGCACTGGTGCTTTACGGGCTTTCATTTTATCAACCGCACGCTGAGAGAAAGTCACTGGAGATAGCCCTGGCACACAAGACAGACACTTTTGGCTGCCAGAATAAACCGCATCAAGCTGCCACTCATCAACCAGCAATGGCACACCACCTAATGATGTCACTGCATCAACAATCGTTAACGCATCAAACTGACGAGCGACAGCAGAGATAGCTTGAGCATCAGATAACGCTCCGGTTGATGTCTCTGCATGCACAAATGCAACAGCAACGGCATCGGGGTTTTCTGCCAATGCTTGTTCTACCTTTTCAACTGAAACGGGCTTGCCCCATTCGTCATCAACAAGGATGGCTTCGCCACCACAACGCACCACGTTTTCTCGCATACGCTCACCGAAGACACCGTTACGACAAACAATCACCTTTTCACCAGGCTCAATCAAGTTAACAAAACAGGTCTCCATACCTGCACTGCCCGGTGCAGAAACGGCAATCGTAAATTCGTTTTCAGTCTGAAAAGCGTATTTAAGAAGTTGTTTAAGCTCATCCATCATCGCAATAAACAGCGGATCTAGGTGACCTATGGTTGGACGGCTCAAAGCCTGTAGCACTTGAGGTGAGATATCAGAAGGACCAGGCCCCATTAACGTTCGGTGTGGTGGATAAAAGCTATCGATAGCAGTAGTGAGTGTGAAATTAGACATGTACATCCCTTACGTTAATGTTGTGAACAATCCACCCTAAAGCAAATTGATTACCTCAGCAATTAGCCATAAGTATTGAGGTCAAACCACTGTCACATAATTGTTAAAATTATTTTTCAATTATCTCAAGTTACGGATTGACATTGTTACCACAAAAACGTTCAATGAAACGGCTATCTAGCAGAAGAGGAGCACTGCCCAGGCAGATGTTTTGTGGAACCGCATTTCCAATACAAAACATTTATGGGGAGCAGTGCCGAGATAATAAAAGTATGCAGGACCTTTATTATCGGTTGAGCGGGCTGAATCCCGTCAACTGTCGCCATTTCTATATGGTGAAGAGCTTCTGAGGTTACTATTCTAATAATTCCTCTCTTTTTGCTCTAAAACTCTCTTCGAAAAACATCGGACGTTGGATTACCCAACCGTAATTTTATTTTAGGAAGTCGTGGGAGATATATCGTGAGTGCATCTAATGTAGCTGGTTCTTTTAATGTCGCTAAGTTTGGTGGAACAAGTGTTGCCAACTTTGAAGCAATGAGCCGTTGTGCTGCCATTATTGAAAACAACTCAAACACGAAACTGGTCGTGAGTAGTGCATGCTCTGGTGTCACTAACTTGCTGGTTGAACTAGCACATGGTGTTCAAGACAAAGCTCGTCGTCAGGAACTAATGGCGCAATTAGCGGACATTCACAACGCAATTCTTGACCAACTCGCAGATCCAATCAGCATCGAAAAAGAAGTCCACAGCATTCTTGATGACATTGCGAGCGCTGCAGAGGCCGCATCATTCCAAACAAGTACTAAACTGACGGATCACCTTGTCGCATGTGGCGAGTTGATGTCGACACACATCTTGGCTCAGATCATCTCTGAACGAGGCACTCCTGCTGTTCGCTTTGATATCAGAGATGTGATGCGTACTAATGATGATTTTGGTAAAGCCGAACCTCAACTAGAAGATATTGCCGCTCTAGCGCAAGAGAAACTGATTCCACTTTGCCAACAACAAGTTGTCGTTACCCAAGGTTTTATCGGCGCTGATAGCGAAGGTAACACCACGACTTTAGGCCGCGGTGGCAGTGATTACTCAGCAGCACTGATTGCCGAATCTGTACAGGCGATTGGTCTAGAAATCTGGACGGATGTTCCGGGTATCTACACCACTGACCCTCGTATTGCACCTAAAGCTTCTCCTATCCCAGAGATCAGCTTTAGTGAAGCATCGGAAATGGCAAACTTTGGTGCGAAGATCTTGCACCCATCGACTCTAGTACCTGCACTACGCCACCAAATACCGGTATTTGTCGGCTCTTCTAAAGCGCCAGAGTTAGGTGGTACTTGGATTCGTCAAGAAGTTGAGAGCTCTCCTCTATTTAGAGCGCTTGCCCTACGCTGCAACCAAACCATGGTTACGCTACGTAGCGCTAATATGTTCCATGCCTATGGCTTTTTGGCAAAGGTATTCGAGATCCTTGCTAAACATAAGATCTCGGTCGATCTTATCACCACTTCAGAGATCAGTGTTTCACTAACACTCGATCAAACGGATACCTCTGGTGGTGCCCCTGAGTTACCTGAAGCCGCTCGCATTGAGCTTGAGGAGCTGTGTTCTGTAGATATTGAACACGACCTATGCCTTGTTGCTCTTATTGGTAACAACATGAGTGAAAGCAAAGGCTATGCAAAGCAGGTCTTCGGCACTCTTGAAGACTTCAACCTACGCATGATTTGTTACGGTGCAAGCCCACACAACCTGTGCTTCTTACTAAATGAATCTGTTTCTAAGTTGGCGATTCAAAAACTGCACCAAGAATTATTTGAATAGAAAGTCCGTTTATCATCGACAGATAAATCACAAATACAAAAAGGGTTGCTATTCAGCAACCCTTTCTCTTTTTACTTTACGAATCAAAGCTCATCATAGATTCAAACTAGTTAATGTTAGGACCTAACCACTTCTCGGCTTCTAACATATCCCAACCTTTGCGGTCAGCATAGCTATCCACTTGATCCTGTTGAATCTGTGCAATAGCAAAGTATCTAGCATCAGGGTGTGAGAAATACATACCAGACACTGAGGCACCAGGCCACATCGCGTAGCTTGTCGTTAATGACATATCGATTGCCTTTTCAACGTCCATCAGCTCCCACAACGTGCCTTTCTCTGTATGCTCAGGGCAAGCAGGATAACCTGGAGCTGGACGAATACCTTGGTATTTCTCTCGAATCAAATCGTCGTTAGACAAATTCTCATCTGGCGAGTAACCCCAAATATCCTTTCTCACTTCTTTATGCAGATATTCCGCGAACGCCTCAGCCAATCGGTCAGCAACCGCCTGAATCATAATCGCGTTGTAGTCATCGCCTTTCGCTTTGTATTCATCAGCCAGCTCTCGCTCACCAATACCACCCGTAACCGCAAAGCCACCAATCCAATCCGCTTTACCGCTTTCTTTTGGCGCAATGTAATCAGACAAACAGTAGTTAAAGCCTTTTGGTTTCTCTGTTTGTTGACGAAGATTGTGTAGAACTTTTAGAACTTCGGTACGAGATTCATCGGTATACACCTCAATATCATCACCAACACTGTTCGCTGGGAACATGGCACACATACCACGCGCTTCAAGCAGCTTCTCTTTCTCTACGCGATCCAGTAAATCATTAGCATCTTTGAATAAACGTTTTGCCTCTTCACCCACTTCTTCATGATCAAGGATTGCAGGGTATTTACCAACCAATGACCATGTCATAAAGAATGGAGTCCAATCGATGTACTGACGCAAAGTCGCCACATCAAAATCATTGAAGATGTGAACTCCCGGCTTAGCGGGTGCAGGTGGCGTATACGCATCCCAATCGATAGCAACTTTATTGGCACGAGCTCTTTCAAGCGTGACAGGCTTGGTACGAGGTTTCTTACGATTGTGCTGATCTCGAACGCGATCGTAATCGATATCCAGCTTCTCAACGAAAGCGGGTTTCAATTCATCAGAAAGTAGTGAAGTACAAACACCCACTGCACGCGAGGCATTATTTACGTATACAACAGGTTCTGAATAATTCTGCTCAATCTTAACTGCTGTGTGAGCTTTAGATGTGGTTGCGCCGCCAATCAGAAGAGGCAGCTTGAAACCCTGTCTCTCCATTTCTTTAGCAACATGTACCATTTCATCAAGAGACGGTGTAATCAGCCCAGACAGGCCAATAATGTCGACATTCTCTTCTTTCGCTACCTTGAGAATCTTCTCGCAAGAAACCATCACACCTAAGTCGATAATTTCGTAGTTATTACACTGTAAAACCACACCAACGATATTTTTACCGATATCGTGAACGTCACCTTTAACGGTCGCTAACAAAATCTTACCGTTAGTTGCGCCCACTTCTTTGGATGCATTAATGAATGGTTCTAAATGGGCAACCGCCTGTTTCATCACACGCGCAGACTTTACAACCTGTGGTAAGAACATCTTACCTTCACCAAACAGGTCACCAACAACGTTCATTCCGTCCATTAGAGGACCTTCAATCACTTCAATAGGACGAGAGGCATTAACACGAGCTTCTTCGGTATCTTCAACAATAAAGTCGGTGATACCTTTTACCAAAGAGTGCTCCAAACGCTTCTCTACAGGCCAAGTTCGCCACTCTAATGCAGATTTATCTTCAACCTTACCAACAGCACGCTCTAGGTATTCGGTCGCCATATCCAGCAATCTTTCAGTCGAATCATCACGACGGTTTAGTACCACATCTTCAACAGCATCACGCAGATCTTCTGGAACATTATCGTAAATTTCCAACTGACCAGCGTTTACAATGCCCATATCCATACCGTTTTTAAAACAGTGATATAGGAATACCGCGTGAATAGCCTCACGGACGTAGTTATTACCACGGAATGAGAATGAAACATTCGACACACCGCCAGAGATCATCGCATGCGGGAGATCGCGTTTGATGTCTCCTACTGCTTCAATGAAATCAACCGCATAGTTATTATGCTCATCGATACCAGTAGCCACTGCGAAAATATTCGGGTCAAAAATAATATCTTCTGGTGGGAAACCGACTTCATCAACAAGAATGTTGTAGGCATTGGTACAGATTTCGACTTTACGCTCTCGAGTATCAGCCTGCCCGACTTCATCAAACGCCATCACGATGACAGCAGCACCATAACGACGAACTAATTTGGCTTGCTCAACAAACTTCTCTTTGCCTTCTTTTAGAGAGATTGAGTTAACGATGCCTTTGCCTTGAATACACTTTAGGCCAGCTTCGATAACTTCCCACTTAGAAGAATCGACCATAACAGGTACTTTCGAGATTTCAGGTTCTGAAGCACATAGATTCAGGAATTTAACCATACACGCCTCGGCGTCTAGCATCCCTTCATCCATGTTGATATCGATAATTTGAGCACCATTCTCGACTTGCTCTCGAGCTACACTCAAGGCTTCGTCGTAGAGCTCTTCTTTGATAAGGCGCTTAAAGCGTGCAGAGCCGGTAACATTGGTCCGCTCACCTACATTCACGAACAAAGATTCTTTAGCTATCGTCAGTGGCTCTAGTCCCGAAAGACGACAAGAAACTGGTAAGTCTGGCAATTGACGCGGCGTTACACCTTCAACGGCCTCAGCCATTTGACGGATATGCTCTGGAGTAGTACCACAACACCCACCAATTAGGTTCAAGAAGCCACTTTCAGCCCACTCTTTAACATGTTCAGCCATATCCTCAGGAGAAAGGTCATACTCGCCAAATGCATTAGGCAAACCCGCATTAGGGTGAGCAGAAACATTGCACTCTGAGATACGAGACATCTCACCGACATACTCACGCAGTTCATCAGGGCCCAATGCACAGTTCAATCCAAATGAGATTGGTTTTACATGACGAAGGGCGTTGTAGAATGCTTCTGTCGTCTGTCCTGAAAGGGTACGACCTGATGCGTCAGTGATGGTACCGGAAATCATCACTGGCAGACTGATACCTACTTCTTCGAAAACAGATTCAACCGCAAAAGCACACGCTTTCGCGTTTAACGTATCAAAGATAGTTTCAATAAGAATTAAATCTGAACCGCCCTTAATGAGCGCGCGAGTCGATTCAGAATAAGCTTCAACCAGTTCGTCAAAGCTAACATTACGGTAACCTGGATCGTTTACATCAGGGGATATAGAACAAGTTCGGTTGGTAGGGCCTAATACACCCGCGACGAAGCGAGGTTTATCTGGGGTCTTTGCGGTCCATTCATCAGCTGCTTCACGAGCAAGCTTGGCAGCAGCAAAGTTAATCTCTTCACTAAGGCTTTCCATATCATAGTCGGCCATAGCGATGGTTGTAGCGTTAAAGGTATTGGTTTCGAGGATGTCTGCCCCAGCTTCCAAGTATTCTGAATGGATATCTTTGATAAGCTTAGGCTGTGTAAGAACTAAAAGGTCATTGTTGCCCTTTAAGTCACTGTGCCAATCAGCAAAGCGTTCACCACGATAGTCTTGCTCTTCCAATTTATAATCCTGAATCATGGTGCCCATGCCACCATCAATCAGTAAAATTCGTTGCTTCAACAGAGCGTCAATCTTTTGCCTTACATTACTTCCCACGGTACAACCTCATTCCTTTAATTATCCCTCCATCCTATCACACATTAAAAAGGAGTCTAGACGTCTAAAAAAGGAAATTGATTACTGAGTCATGACAAAAAAATGTTTGCTATTTGAGCATGAGACAACGAAAATTCATATTCATACTTTGTTACATGTTGGAATCCCAATGTCGGTCTATTACACCTTATGCTTCTTGTCCGCTGCAGCCATGCTTATTGCTTTCGTGAATACAAAAATTGGTAAAATGCAGACAACCATCGCCATCACAGCTGGCTCAATGATGTTATCTCTATTGATTATCATTGCTGGACAAAATAATTGGTTCCAATTGGCAGACATTGCCTCAGAGACCGTTGCCAGTATCAATTTTGAAGATTTCCTTCTAAAAGGGATATTAGGATTCTTACTATTTGCAGGCGGTTTGGGAATCAAATTACCAAACCTAAAAGACCAGAAATGGGAAATAACAGTACTCGCGTTAGGTGCTACGCTGTTTTCAACATTCTTTATCGGTTTTGTGCTGTACGGGTTTTGCCAGTTCATCGGTATTCAATTTGATCTGATTTACTGCCTACTCTTTGGCTCGCTAATCTCTCCAACCGATCCCATCGCCGTGCTAGCAATAGTAAAGAAACTCGACGCTCCCAGAAGAATCTCTACTCAAATCGAGGGAGAATCTCTATTCAACGATGGTTTTGGCTTAGTTATCTTCGTAACCCTATTTACTATCGCATTCGGCACAGAAGCGCCAACCGTCGGTAGTGTGACCATGCTATTCGTTCAAGAGGCGATTGGCGGCATTGTCTATGGTTTTGTTTTAGGTCTTGTATTCCACTACCTAATCAGCAATACCGATGACCACTCGATGGAGTTGCTATTAACCATCGGCATCCCAACTGCTGGTTATGCGTTTGCTGAAGTTCTACATGTATCAGGCCCATTAGCGATGGTGGTATCAGGTATCATGATTGGTAACTGGACTCGCTTTATCGGATTCTCGAAAGAGAGTGAAGATCACCTAGATCATTTCTGGGAGTTGATAGATGAATTCTTAAACGGCGTATTATTCCTACTAATTGGTATGTCGATGCTGTTATTCAAATTCCACCAAGAAGACTGGATCTTAATGGCGTTCGCAGTCCCTCTAGTATTGAGTGCACGTTACTTGAGTGTTTTCTTGTCTTACATCGGATTTAAACGCTTTAGAACTTACAACCCGTGGTCGATTAAGATTCTAACTTGGGGTGGCTTACGCGGTGGCTTAGCATTAGCCATGGCACTTTCGATCCCTTCAGGTATCTGGGTAATTGAAGACAAAGCAATAGATGTAAAAGAGATAATCCTTGTCATGACATACGCCGTTGTTGTGTTCTCTATTCTAGTTCAAGGCTCAACAATCACTCCTATGATAGAGAAAGCAAAACAAGCAGAGAAAGAGCTAGATTAACACCTAGATAGATCAACCAAAGCCGCCTACTTTAGGTGGCCTTTTTTATACCCAATGAAAGTCAAACTCACCAATTCCCATACTGGAGCTATCGCTGAAAGATATGTGTGGAACATAGAGCTCATATCGATATTTGATACCGCTAATATTTGAGTAATCGAAAGCCTTAATGTGGGTGGACAGAACTCTTTAAGGAGCTTAAGTCATACAGAGAATTAGTTCTTCTGCCCACTCGCTAGTCTACCCAATAACCCACTCTCAAGTTATATAAGCTTCAATCGAAAGGCTTCACCTTTCACCTGGAAACAAAAATAACGGGACTCAACGTCTCGCTAGAATAGCGTTAGTTATTAACAGGACTACGGAGCTAGATGAGTGGTGAACAGAAAGCTTTAGCTTTGAACTAAGTCATTAAATACAGCAAGGCTGCACTAAATCAGTGTTCGATAGAGATAGCTAAAGGAACACATGGTACTTCAAGTGATACTTGTAAAAATGACAGGAATAAAAAGCGCTAGCATTTCTGCCGAGACGTGCAGACTAGAGTCTTAAATATGGCAAGGCTGGAATGAGTAGGCACTCCGGAGATTCGAGCACGCAGGTGAGCTAGGAGCGCCTAGTTATCCCAACATTACTTCGTAGAAGCAGCAGATACACAAAAGCCCCAGTATTTCTGCTGAGGCTTAGTATATGGAAAGGTTGGAGGTTTAGACTCCCAACACGCGCTGTTTTGGTAAGTAGGAGAATCCGCGGCTTTGCTAATGGCGTATATTATACCAATCCGGAAAA
>NZ_JBFRSC010000006.1:0-42216 GCF_041473335.1 Vibrio sp. 10N.222.55.C7 | reverse complement strand
AATTCAGCGTACCACTACAGATGGTGATCGTTTTCCTATCGGGACTATTCTAGCGGCACAAGATGAGAACGGTGAGATGCTTGATACCCAATTTAAGAAAGTTCACCCTGATTGGTTCGTAGCTTTAGAAGAGTATGTACATGTACCTAATCAAGAAGGAGCTTTGTAATGTCTATCGAAATTATCAACAGTACAGACCTTCAATCACTTGAGCCGCTGTTTACTCGTTACAACAATTTCCATCAATACATGGATGATTTAGAGATTATCTCGGAAGCTTGGGACGTGATGTATGACCTATCAATGGAGATAACGTCAGAGCTAGATGGAGATCGCATACTTGAAATTGAAGATGAGTTCTATGTGGCTAAATCTGATTGGGAATGCCACTGCCACGTCTTACAAAACGAAGACGAAGCCATTCAACAAGCTGTTATAAATCGTCTAGAGCAGGCTATAGAAGCCTTGCTAGGAGAGTAAGTGATTATAATGAGAGAGGTTTTAGAGTACTTGAAAGCTCAAGAAGAGGTTTGGCGTAACTATGCTCGTGGAGAGGTCGAAGGTTATGCGAAGAGTGAAGGTTGGACTATACCCTCAGTTCATTTACAAAAAGCTAGTAATTGGTTGGCTATGGCTGAGGCTTCTAAGTTGCATATAAAATTTATTGAAGACAATTTTATTAAGGGTGATGAATGATAGATTATGAGATTTGCCTTACCAACTCTCTAGATTTCATAGAGTTTGAATATACCTTACAAGATGGTACGACAGAAGACGCCGTTGTAGCTATATGGGATGAATTTCAAGTTGTCTTGAAGTTCACAGACGCTACCCCCAATGGAGCTATAGGGCAGGCTCTTGAATTATGGCTTGAGTTAAATCCCAGACCTTACATTGTAGATGAACTAGCGATTCAATAAGGTTTTATTAAACAAGGTGCAAGGACGCACCTTACCTTACAAGGAGGTATCTATGAAGACTAGTAAACCTATCGTCAGTCATGACGAACTAAAAGAACTATTAACCTATGACCCAGAAACAGGTGAAATTAGAAACAAGGTAAAAAGAGGTGGCAGGGCTATGCGTGATGCCTTAGCTGGCTGTATTAAGAAACAAGGTAATAGCCTTAGGCGAATCATTAAACTCAATGGTGTTGATTACAGCGCCTCTCAGATAGCTATTTATTACATGACAGGTGAATTACCTGATAAATCAGAGTATGTAATTTGGAACAAGAACCGAGACACATTAGATAATAGATACAATAATTTATCTGTAATCCCATTCAGTATTAGATCTCGCAGAAATAACTCTAGAACAGGTATATCTAATCATCGTGGTGTCTACTGGTCATCTCGTGACAATAAATGGATAGCACGTATAAAAGTAGATGGTAAATCTAAGCAGTTAGGTTTATTTTCTGACATAGAAAAGGCTAAGAAGGTCAGATTAGAGGGTGAGCTTCAGCATTGGTACAAATAAATATTAAAACGGTGTCACACTTTTACTGTTTCTTGGGTATATATAATAAAGAACAAGACAAAACAGCATTTCAAGGTTATTAACGTTCCCTTTTCTACTTGTTTATCCTGTTCTTTAATTTAACTTTATCCCCACGTTTGTGGAACAATTTTAATAAACGAGGGTTTGTACATGGAAGAATACCCAATAAAAGGAACAAGGCTAGTCGTAGATGGTTATGGAAATCTATATGACTTAAGCTCTAGGAGCATAATTACAAGTGAATATGTCTCCATTAATAACAAGACCCATAGAACAACTCCACTTATCGTTAATACATATCTTGAATATGGAAGGCATGATCTAATCAAGCAGATAGATAAACCTGTTTACTTAATTACTAGCCCTACAGGTGCTCAAGAGTACAGCGTTAATCTCAGTGAATTTAGTCGTGAACATGGATTAAGTGTAGAGAATCTTTATAAATCAGCCCAGAAGGGCTACACCACAAGAGATAACTGGAAGGTTAAGGTCTTGAACTAATTAACAGAATCCAATAAGCAAAGCTGGTCTTTGCACTAACGCCCAAAGGAGGGCTTATGAAAGAACTAGACAAAGACAAAGTAGCCCGTCTTAAAGAGGCTGCATTTTATGGCATGAACAAGACCGCTATGGCTCGTTATGCTGGTATCTGTAGAACTACATTAAACAACTGGCTCAAAGAGAATGAAGAGTTTAAAGATTTAATCTTAGAGAGTCGTGGTGATGGTGATTTGCAAGTAGCTAAGGCTATACATGAAGAGGCTACAACAGGTCGTAATTCCTCACTTCTTGTCCATCTCAGTACTAAACGACTGAAGAACAGTGAGTTTAATAATGATTGGGATGATGCTCTCAACGCTACAGAAGAGAATGGCAAGGTAACAATTTTGAAGTCAGAACCTGACTCTGAGCTACTAGCCAAGTTTGCGGCACTGACTTCAAAGCAAGGGTAGCAACTTTCCACGGAGGACAATATGAAGAACAATAATTGCCCTCTGTTTGGGCGTGACGTTTTCTACTCAAAACCTAAGCCTAAGAGAAAGGAACGAAAACCTAAGCCAGTTAAGACGAAGTATGTCTATCTTCCAATGAAGCAAGGACAGGTAAAGGTGGCTCTGGTTGGTGTGGAACTTTTAGAAGGAGAAGAGTGGGCTATTATCCCTCAAGCTCCTGATTACATCGTATCTAACTATGGTCGTGTTTATAACATGAAAGTTATGAGACTTATTAAGCATTACATTAGAGCTGGTAGGTCTACACATTACGTTAGACTTCGATCTACTGAGGGTAAACGTCTTACTTTATCTATCCATAAACTTACTTATGAATTGTTTGGCTCTAGTTACATAGCCCATCTAGATGATGATGAGAGATCTATTGATGTAAACATTGGCTATGGAGCTCCCTATATCTCAGACGAAGCACCTTATTAATGCCTGATTACTTACTGTCGTGAGACAGAGAGGAGACAACATGGAAACAAGCACAGCGAAGACTACGTCTTCTGTAACAAAACTAACCTTCTCTGAACGAGAGGAGCTAATTAAGCTAATACAACAGCTTGAGTACAATCAAAAATACAACAAGTTAGCTGGATTCATCCCTTACGACTGGCAGTCTGATTTCATGGCTGCATCTAAACTCTTTAAACAACGTTACCTAAGAGCTGGTAATCGATGTGGTAAGTCACTTACTGAAGCTTATGAGTTTGCTCAACACATTACTGGTCAGTATCAAGATTGGTATGAAGGGGAACGTATCCCTAAGAGTGGTGAGACCTTCTGGTGTATTGGTGTAGATCTAGATTCAACATCTGATGTAATGCAGAAAGAATTATTTGGTACTAAAGATATTCGATTTTTAGATGAGATAGGCACAGGTTCTATTCCTCGTGATTCTATTGATTTTGACTCAATGACTAAAGATGGAAGACGATTAGTACAGTGCCGTATTAAGCACAAAGATGGTGGTTATAACCTCATTCGCTTCTATGGTGCAGCTCAAGGGCAAGACAAGCTCATGGGGCAATCAGTCAAGTATGTATGGATTGATGAAGAAAGCCCTCATAACTCCCAAGAGATTTACTCTCAATGTGTTACCCGTACTTTAGAAACGAAAGGCTTTGTAGTGTTGACTGCAACGCCAGAGCAAGGGCGCACACCTCTCAATATTCAATTTGAAGAGAATAAAAGTAATAACCTCTATTTACAGCAAGTCTCATGGGATGATTGTCCTCATATTGATGATGATATGCGTAAAGAGATGCTTGCTGGTATCCCAGAGTCACAACATCAAATGCGTATGTTAGGTCTACCAGTAATTGGTAAAGGTGCTGTCTTTGACTTCACCGATTCAGCTATTTCTAGTGATAAGCCGATGATCGATAACTGGGATGATGTCCTATTTAGTCTTGATATTGGTGATGTTAATGACCCTACAGTCCTATCTCTGATTGTTGATAAGTCTGCATCCATTAATGATGAAGATGATTTACCTCAATATTACATCTATGACCAGTGGGTATTAGGTGATGAAGATGGTGTTAATAAGAGAAGTCCTGAGTTTGTAGCTGAGATAATCAAATCTCATACCTACTGCAATGCTCCTGTCATTGTCCCTCACGATGCAAAGGGTAAGAGTGAAAAAGCTTATCAAAAGCTATTACGCAACTATGGTGTTAAATCACCAACTAAAGAAGCTCATAACCCTTCAATTACTAATGGTGGCGGGTGGTCTAAAGACGGAATTAAAGTGCATGAGAAGTCTATAGAGGCTGGTCTCTGGTTTATGGAAGATCACTTTAAGAGAGGCAAGCTCAAGGTCGTTAAAACCTGTACAGAATGGTTCAAAGAAAAGAATGGTTACTTTAGAACAGGTAAGAAACCACCTAATGCTTTCTCTGGTGAAGATCATGCTATTGACTCATCTCGTTATGGATTTATCTCTGCTCTAGGTGGCAGAGGACAACGTGCAGGAGACTGTCAGAAACAAGGTGATACCTACGAAGAGGTGGAGTATTACGATTACTAACTCAAAGCCGTGAGGTGAGGAGAAAACATGAATAATTACAATGAGAACATGGTTAAGAAGTTCTCAAAAGAGGGGTTAGAACAACTCTCATTACAAGCTCGTTATTACTACGATGAAGCAGATGATGGTAAGCAAGAGAAGGGTAAGGTTTACCGAGATGCTTATTACTCGTACAAAGCTCTAATTCCTAATAAACGTGACAAAGAAGGTAAGCTTCTTGATGGTCAAGAGCTGTTACCAGTAGAAGGTGTTATCCGTAAAGCTACTAACCAAGTACTAGCTACAGTGAAGAACACGTTACTAAGTGATCAAGTACATAGCTTTATCTATCGCAGTAAGAAATTACATATCCGTGAAGAAGTAGCTAAAGCTATTACCGCTCGTGTTAATGACGTTCTTTTACGTGAGAATGATGGTGACAAGATTTTCACTCAAGCATTCAAAGAGGCAATCATCACTGGTGATAGCTTTGTTAAGTACTTCATTGAAGAAGACGAGACGGTACGAAAAGGTACGATTGCTGAGCCTCTACCCGTGGCACTAGCAGAGTTAATTACTGAAGATGGTAAGACTTACTCACTAGAGCAAGCACTGTCTAAGTTTCCAGATACATTAGAGCATGGTGAAATTAACCTAGAGTTCTCTACTCGTAAGGTTGATTTAGATACAGAGATTGTTATCCCTATTGAGGCTCGTGATGTTGTTGAAGCTATGGCTGAACAGCGTGACATCTCTGTCGAGTTCAATGATGAAAGTACTACTATCTCCCTTGATGTTGTATTTGTTTCTGGTGAGATTGAGCTAGTTAAGATTGAAGAGAATGTAGTGATTGAGTTCATTCCATTCCAAGACATCTATGTAGATCGTTATCTACAAGATACAGACATCACTAAAGCTGATTATGTGTGCCATCGTATCCCTATGGCTCGTCATGAAGCTCATGAGTGTTATGAAGGTGCTGAAGAAGAAGCCCTAGAGTTACTACAGAATATTGATACTAACGTTGATTACCCATACTCAAACTTCAAGATGAACACTCAGAACGCTATGACTGATGGGTATGAACAGACTCGTAGTGCTGCTGATGACATGCTTAACAATGTCTTTGTGTATGAGCATTACTTTAAGTTCAAGTGTCCAGAGACAGGTAAGTATGAGCTATTCCAAGTATGTACAGCTACACATGATGGTAGAGGTGTACTGAGTGTAAATAAGATTAAGTGCATTCCATTTGTCCATTACTCAGCATTTCCTATGAACACTTCATTCTGGTCTGAGTCTATCCATGACTATCTATACGATGAGCAAAAACGACAGACTTACTTACAGCGTGCAATTGTTACTAACGCCGAACGTGCTTCAAAGAATGGTTATATTGCTAGCAAGTCACTTGATTCAAAAGCGAAACGAGCATTACAAGTATCAGCCGAGAAAGCTGGTGTAATCGTTCAAACAGACAATCCGTCTGACATCGTACCTATGCAGTATCATCCATTACCTCAAGCTATCACTGTAGCTCTTGATAATTCTAAGCAATCAGTTCAAGAAGAGTGGTCAAGCTCAGTAGGTCAAGACCTTATTGATCGTGGTTCAAATATGTCTGCGACTGGTGCTGCACTAGCTGTCGGTCAGTATGAAATGAAAGATAAAGCAATCTGTAAGAACCTCTCAGTAGGTCATGTACAACTTGCTATGGGTATCCTCTCTCTACTTGCTGAAGACCAACAAACTATTGAAGTTAAGATGAATTGGTCTGAGTCAGATAAAGCTATTGCTCAACAGAATGGAGAAGAGCTACCAGAGATAATTAATTTCTCTTTAGAAGATTTTGATATCAAGGGTGATTTCATCCCTGATGTGAATACACCAAATGACCTAGCTCAACAAGCACAGACCTTAGTACAAGGTATTCAATTCACAGCTCAATACGCTCCTAATCTATTAACCCCTCATGGTGTTTATAACGCTGTAGACAAGCTCAATGAGGCTGCATGTATCTATAATACTGATGCTTATATCACTGAACCAGAGACTGCTCCTTTAGCTACTAATGAAGAAATTCAAGAGATGATGAATCAGCTAGACGAGCGAGCAACAGCAATGACTCAAGCTACTCATGATTTAACTGTTGCTGATACCCATAAGAAGGGTGCTGAAGCTTCCAAGTTAATCCTAGAGAACCGTCAATATCAGATTGATAAGAAGAATGAAGAAGAGTGGGAGAAAGCTCGTCTAGCTATGGAATCTAAAGAGTTACGAGCTGATTTGATTACCCAAGGTATTGAGACTGCTTTAGAAGTTATCACGACCAAATTTAATATGGACAGAGCTGTAGTAGAAGCTGAATTAACAGCAGAACTGGGGCAGAACGTCAAGCTTGGGAGTTACGCCCAATGATAGAGTTTACTAAGTTGGGAGATTATGAGGGCTATTCAATTAGCCCTTGTGGAAAACTCCGAAATGACAAGACAGGGCAAATCCGTAAAAACAGCTTAAATAGCAGTGGTTACATTCAGCACATGGAAGTAGAAGGCAAGCACCCTCTGTTACATCGACTATTAGCCCAGACTTTCATTCCAAACCCAGAAGACAAGCCTTACATCAACCACCGAAACGGAATCAAAGATGATAACCGTCTGGAGAATTTAGAGTGGTGTACCCCTTCAGAGAATACTCTGCACGCATTAGAAATTGGACTTCAGAAACCAAATCAAGGTGGAGAACATGGATGCGCCAAGTTAACAGATGAAGATGTATTAGCTATCCATTCAGACCCTCGAAAGAGTGGTGTGATTTGCAAGGAGTACGGTATTACTAGAACAACGCTTTACCACATACGACATAAGAAGACGTGGAAGCACTTATGGAACCAAGGAGTGTAATCATGGACAACATTAAACATAAGATGATTCAAATCTCTGATGACTTCTCGTTAGTAGCTGAACATCTAAAAGAACAACTATCTAAGAGTGCTCTGCAAGGAGATGTAGAGCATTTCAACAAGAATAAAATTAAATATGACTACCTAACTGAGCTATCAAACATCATGGCTAATTTGAAGGTAGAAGCTCAAGAAGGATACGAACATGACCAATAACGGTGGCGTAGCAAACGCTGTAGAAACAGAACCAACAATGGATTTCTCACAATTTGATTTCACTAATGAAGTGGATGTACAAGATGAGCCTGAAGTTCAAGAAGATGGTTTGACACTAGATGAAGGTTTCTCTTTTGACGAGATTGATGATGAGAGCATGGGTGATGAAGCCACTGATCCTTCTTTCAACCACAACAAAGAAGAGATTGACCAAGAAGAACTCTTTGATGAAGAAGAAGTTAATGAATTTGAAGCTGAACAAGAGGCAGGGATTCTAGACACAGTAGCTAAGGTTGCTGATAACTGGAACCACATCCCAGAAGATACAATCGTATTTGATGGTATGACAAAGGCAGAAGTCCAAGAAGCAATGTCATCTAAACAAGATAACTCACTTTATAATCAAGAGTTTAATAACTTTAAAGCTCATGTTGATGAGGGTTACAACCGTATCAATGAGATTCTATTTGAAAGCATGAGTGAAGCTGAATCTAAGATGCAGGAGATTAAAACAGCTAAATCTAACCTATCTCCTCATGACCCTGCATATCATCAAAAGCTAGGTCTATTACAAGAATCTGAAGCTAAGGTTAAGCAGTTACAACAACGTAACCGAGGTAATGCAGCTAAGGCAGCTCAAGAGCTAACAGCCCTAAAGGAACACTCTAAGAAACAAGAAATGATTAACTTCGCTCAATCGGCTAAGCGTGAATACGGTGCTCAGTGGGTACAAGAAGTAGATAAGATTTCTGAAGGTTTACCTCAATCTGTCCTTACTACATTGAAAGATAATCCATCGGTAGAGATGTTTAATCTAATTCGTGATGCTAAAGCTCATCGAGCTAAGAAAGTAGCAAATCAGGAAGCAGTTAAGAGTGCTGGTAAGAAGATGAAAACTAGCGCTAAGAGCGTTCGTTCTAATAAGAAAGGCACAGCTCCAACATCAGTTAACAAAGCAAAATTAGAAAAGAAACTACAGAATGGTGGGGTATCAAGTGCTGATGTCTTCGCTGCTCTGGAAGACTAATTTCTCTAGTTTGGACGACTAGTAAAAGGTTTAAAGGAATAGAGGTTTAAAGGAATAAACCAAAAGGGCTAGTAGGACGCTATTAGCCCTTTCTTCTTATATAAGGAAAATAATAATGAATATGACTAAGTGGCAACAGGTTGGTATGGAAGCCAACAAGCCTCAACTTAAATTTGGTATTGGTGGTGGTTCATCATCATCTAGTGGTAGTTCCTCTGGTTCTGGCTCTAGCTCTGGTCAATCTTGGATTTTAGATATCTTAGGTGAAGATCTCGCTGGTGCGATGGGTGGTATGTGGGATGGTCTTCAAGACTTACCTGAGTTCAACACCCCTGATTATGATAGAGCTATGGGTGGCGTAGAGACTATTGGTGCTCACTATTTGGATATGCTCACTGCTGATAGTTCTGAACAAATGGCTAATGTCTTAGCAGCACAAGGACAACAAGCACAAGCTAACCTAGATGCATCACTAGCTGGTGTTAGTGAGAGTGCTAACATGGCTGGTAGTGCTGGTGGCTCTAGACAAGGTATTGCTGAAGGTACTGCTGTTGCACAAGCTAACCAAGACCTCAACGCTCTACAATCACAAACAGCAGCAGCATTCACCCAAGCTGATCGACAAGCCAAGATGCAAGGTGCTCAAGGTTTAGGTTCGACTATCCAAGCTGGTCTCAATCTTCAAAGTGCTCAAGGTCAATCTGACTTCCTTACACAATTACCTCCTGAGGTATTCCAATTGCTCATCGCTCAAGGTGTTGCTGGTGGTATGACTGGTTGGGGTGGTTCTTCTGAATCTGATTGGGTTTCGTCTGGTTCTAGTGATACTTCTGGTCGTGGTTGGTCTCTGTCTGATGAACGAGCTAAAGAGGACATTGTAAAAGTAGATACTCTATCTAACGGTCTATCCCTCTACACCTTTAAATACACTGAAGAAGCTCAAGAAAAGTTATCTGTACCTTCTACTTACCAAGTTGGTGTAATGGCTCAAGAAGTTCTAGAAGTACTCCCTGAAGCTGTCACAGAGCATGAGAGTGGGTTCTATGTTGTTGATTACAAGTTGATTGCTAAAGATGTGTTACGAGCTGCTTTTGAAGCTAAGGCTGGTATCTAATGTGGGGTGCTATCGCTGCTGCTGGTAAACAGATTATCGGCAAAGAAAAAGAAGAGTGGGCTCAACAAGCAGCTCAAGCTGGAAGTATGGCTCAAGGAATGATGGGTAAATCAGAGGGCATGATGCAACAGCAAATGTCTATGGATTACTCACAAATCCCTAGTTACAAAGATTTCACTAACTTCAAATAGGAGGACTTATGGCTACTGATTTTATTAATAACTCAAACCTAGGCATGGGTTTAACTACTGATGAAGAACAAACAGCAGTTAATAAAGCTGCTCGTGACTCTTTCACTGAAAACTCTGTTCAAGGTGGTGCTACAGGTACACCTTCTACGAGTACTTCTGTTGATACATCTTCTACCTTTTGGGGAGATGTACTAGAGATGGGTACAGGGATGATGGGTGGTTCTGGTGCTAGTGTACCTAGTGCTGGTAGTGCTCCATCTGGCAGTGCTCCTCAAGCTTTCCGAGCTTCTAATGGAAACATTGCTCAGATTCTTAAAATGTTCTCACCGTATAAATAAGGAGGGTGAAGATGAACGAAAACAATCAATTAGCCTTTAACCCTTCACAGGTTGATGAGCTAATCCAACAACAAATCCAATACTATGATGATTACGTCAAAGTAAAGGATAGTGATGAGATAGGTGAAGTACCTAATCATCTATTCACGAAATCACCAGAAGAACTATTAGCACTAGCACAAGCTAGTGATGATCCAGTTTCTTTCCTTGAAGAGATTCAAATCCCTCAGACTTTACAAGCTTCTTCAGTTGATAACTTAGAAGACCAAGCAACACTTGATGGAATCTTATCTCAGCTATCTCAGAACCCTGATTTTGATGGGAATCTGACTGCTGTTCATGGAATGGTTGGTGAACTAATTGGACAGGTACAAGCAGGTCTTATTGACCCTGATAATGCTCAAGAGCAACTTGTCTTTAATATCCTTGAGCTGTTTGATACTGAGGAGGGCATGTAATGGATGAAGAAAACAATGTAGGTCTTATTGATTCTAATGTCCGTCCTTTCTGGGATATGGAAGGAGTTTCTGTAGAAACAATCAATCCTACCAACAATAACTATGATTCTCGTTCAGCGATTATGAATGACAATCTACAGGCACGAGATGAGCGTGAATCACAAGCTAAAGCTGATTACTACGCTGCTAAGAAAGCTACAGAAGTACAAAACACTATGTTTGGTGGTACTCAGTTAGCTAATACACCTAATCACAATACTGATAGTGGTGTACGTACATCTACTGCAAAATCACTAGCTACCTTTGGTGTAAGCCTTCTTACTGCTGGTTTAGCCGGTGTCCCTGTTGGTGTAGCCGCTGCTGCTGGTCTTAACCAAGCTGCTAAACAATATGGTCGTGATATGAACCGTTCTTACCGTCTTAATCAGGCATTGAACGGAGATTTAGACCAATACACTGACATCTCTAAAGAGGGCTACATTCTCAACGGCAATCTTGATTCTCTAATCTTCCAAGAAGAAGAGAACTCTCAGATTCGTAAGTTTGGTGAACGCCCAGCTAAAGAGCAGTTTATTGGTAGTGCTGAAGTCTTTGAACAAGTTACAGGGTTACAAGCTACAGAGGCTAATGGCTTCCAAGGTGCTGGTATGTACGACCAAGATTGGAATGGTTTTAGTAATCGTTACGATGCTTGGAAAGCTAAATCTGATCCACGTATTGCAGAGACAGCATTAACTAATGCCCGTAATCGTAATAGTGGTTCTAATGCTAAAGCCTTTGCTGGTGGTGCTACTCAGTTTGAAGATAACAATGGATTACGTACAACTTTGTATCGTATGGATGATGGTACTTTCCGTAATGCTTCTAACCAACCTGTAGACCCTGTACAGATGGGACTAAAGGAAGTAGACCAAGACAGTCTTGATATTGCTAAGAAGATTATGGGTGATACTACAGCTACTCCTAAGCAACGTGATTGGGCTGCTGGTGTACTTCAGCAAGAAGACCTCAAAGCTAATGAACGTGGTCTAATGACCCCTGCTGCTTATGATACTTACGTTGAAGATGTATATCAGACTCAAGTTGATATTGGTGGTCTTGATGCTTCCTTGGAAGTTCTTAAAACACTTTCAGAAAGTGATGCTTCTCGTATTGGACAAGGAACTATTAATACTCTTAATCGCTATCTAGAACCTGTCGGTTTGTCATTAGGCGAGAAAGAACTACGACAGTTCTATCAAGCTTCTGAAGCTGACCGTCTTGAACTTGTAGCTGGTTTAGTACGTGCTTTTGCTCCTGTATCAGATACAGCAATGGACTTAGTACAAGATAGCTTACGTGGTAAGACATTTGAGCAGACATATCAATCAGTTGAAGCTACTCGTCGTCGTCTTGCTCGTCAGTACAATGGTCTTATTGAACGAGGTAATGCAATGAATGTTGGTGGTAATGTTTCAGAACTACAGCCAATTAATACAGTACCTACTTTCGATGAATCAGAAGTAGAAGACACTGTAGGTACTGATACTGTCATCCGTTGGGATACTTTAAACTAGGGAGGAACACAATATGAATGTACAACTCCCTAATGGAGTCATCATTGAAGGAGTCCCTGAAGGGGCTTCTCGTGATGAGATTAAAGATAAAGCGATTCGTAATGGTTTAGCTACTGCTCAAGACTTCCCTGACTATCAAGCTCCTGCTACTGGTCGATGGGCTAATTTAGCTAGTGACCCTGTTGGTAATAATCAAGATTGGGGTGGAGCTCCTGAAGTTGGTTCTATGGAAGCCGCTGTAGGTGAAGGTGTAGCCCAAGGTCTTACATTTGGATTTGCTGATGAAGCCTTGGCTGGTGTGCGTAGTGCGTTTGGTGATGAAACTTATGTAGAAGCTCGTGATGATTTGCGTAATAACATGGCTATTACCCGTGAAGAGAGCCCTTGGGCTTTTGCTAGTGGTGAGTTTTTAGGTGGTGCGTCTGCTGCTGCAAGGTTGCCTTATGCAGTCTGGAAAGGTGGAGCTTCTACGATGTCCAATCTAGCTAAACTAGCTGGTGAAGGTGCTACTTATGGTGGGCTCTATGGAGTCGGAACATCTGAAGGTGAGACCCTTGATGATATTGCTAGTGACGCAACTAAAAGTGCTGCTATCGGTGGTGTTGTTAGTCCAATGTTTGGTAGTGCAATGAAGGGATTAAGTAATGTCTTCACTCCTGATACTAGGACTGTTAATGCGAATAGAGCATTTGGCATAGAATCTACACTATCAGAACGTTATCCATCAGTGGGTAAAGTCCAAGACTTCTTAGATACCACCTCTGGTGGTGCTATGGCTGCTAAACGCCGTTCAGACCAATATGTAGAAGATGCTACTCAGGCTCTAAAGAACTTAGATGATGGATTTGGTGATGCTCATTCAATCGGAACTATTCTTACTTCTGCTAAGAATGACTGGCAGGAAGCTAACCAAATTATATTTAATCAATCTTTCAGTGAGATTCGTAACAGTGTAGATATGAATGGCAAAGTTACTCCTGCTAATACGCTGGGGTTCTTGTCTTCTGAGCGTGCTGCTTATGGAGGTGCTGATGATATTGCTAATATTGTTGAGATTCCATCTATTAAGCGTCTTCGTAAGGCTCTAGAAGGTGGTGAGGATGTATCACTAGATACGTTATGGAAACTACGTCAAGAGTTAGGTGATTCAATCACTACAGGTAAGTTTGGTGTTGATGACATTTCACAAGCTAAGGCTAAGCAACTTTACGCTAAGGTTAGTGAAGATCTCTACAGTGGTGTATTCCGTCATTCTGATGATTTGACTGCTGCTAGGTTTGTTGAACTGAATGAAGAGTACAAGGATTTCCAAAATACCCTTGATGCGATTCGTCCTATCTTCGCTAAATCGAATCGTGAACAACACAGCCCTGAAAAGGTAACTGCTGAACTAGTTAAGCGTTTCCGAGATGAGCCAAGTACGCTTGAGCCATTACGACAGATTACTAGTGAGTTTGGTGGTTCTGAGATGGATGGTGCTGCTGGTGGTATCCTTTATCAGACATCATTGAATCGTGGAGAAGTAGACCCTGCTAAAGCTCTAGAGCGTTACAATATATCTCGTAGTAAAGGTAGGAATACTGATACTGATGAAATCTATGATGATGCTTTTACTATTGGTGGAGCACTACGTAATGAGAGCCCTTCAAGAGTTCTTTCTGATGTGAACATCAATGATTACGAGACAGCAATTCAACTGGCACGTAGAGCTGAGGAGGCAGTTAAAAGGGGTAGGTCAACAGACCCAGCTCAGTTAGTTACTTCTGGTGCGATTCCTGCTTTAGCTGGCTTTGCTGGTGGAGGTGCTGTTGGTGCTGCTGCTACAACAGGTCTATATAATTTAGCGACTTATTACACTCGTAGAGGTCTTTCTAGTGAGCGTGTAGCAGCTAGATTAGAACCATTAATTACAGGATTGAAGGACGGTACTGTTAGTCCTGAAGCCTTACGTATCTTTAATGCAATGATGGCTTCTGATAGTGGTTTATTGAGTGAAATGTAATTAATGAGCTAGCCCTTGAGTCGATCACTGTTTGTATGGTTTATGAGCTATTGGTCTGATTTTAAGGGCTTTTTATATACTTAAATCAAAGGAATTGTGATTAATATTATAGATGGATGATATTGGTTATGCGATAATTTGCACAATTGATAAAACTCTATCGGAATAGTTTATGCCAGCAGCAACAGCGACAGCTCCTAGTGCACCAAGTCGACAAGAAACCCTATTGCTAGGGTTAGAAAATAGCGGAGAGCAATCTTATGCTCGTATCGTAGGAGCTAACTATGGCTTCCGTATTTCTAACCGTTGGGAGAGAACTGTTCGCAATGTTGCGGATGATATTGCTTCAACGAACGCTAAGTATCAGAATTGCACAGTAGATAATTTAGAACGGTTAGTAGATCGAGTAATCATATCAGCGAATCATCATTACTCTGTTTATGAGGTTTCTTCTGCTGATGCTGTAAATATTAGGCAAGCTCTATCGACGCTGGTTAATCAGCAACAGTCTAATATCTACGCTCAGACTTATCCTGCACTAGTAGACTTTGAGTCATACACTGGCTCCCAAGCTGGTCACTATTTGTGTAAAGTTGTAGATATGGGAGATGGCTTTGCTTGTATTTTTGCTTCTGTAGTTAAAGAGGCTGTATCAGGGTATAGAGCATTAGCTAATATGATGATTACGACCCAATTCTTACATACGGTATTTGTTCCAAATGACGAGGATAGAGTTGAAGTACGTATCTCTGACAATGCCCCAGCAAGGCACCATGAAAACCATACAACAGCAATCAAACTTGCGTTTAAAGACTTGCTTGTACAGCAAAATGTTACTTGTAACTACACGCAAGTTAACTTTTTTGATTGCATTAGTTCATACTTTGGTGATGCTACAGTTGGAAGAATCGCACATGCAGTTTTGACTACTGGTCAAGACAGTAAAGATGCCGAGCTAAAGAGCTTACGCGATAAAGATTATTGTGCGAGAACCCAACAGGTTACAGACACACAAAATAACTTTACCTACGTTTGTAGAGCTATCTTGATTAGAAAGCCTTACAGTTCAGGTATTACTAACGAAGTTGATATTAGTTTTTTCCCTCATAAGAACACTTGGGAAGCTGACTCTTGTTGGTCTGTTCAAATCAAGAAACCTCAAACAAGTATGGATTTAAACTCACTGATTACTGACGCAATAGCGAGAAGCTAAGATGAGTATTGAAGGTAGGATTGAAGAATATTCTGCTAGATTGGACTGTATAGCGGAACGGTTAAGAGAGGAGGATTCCTCTAATGTCGAGCTATACAGAACCTTTTTAAGTTTTGTTTCTGAAAATCCAGAGCATACGTACTACCCAATAACTAAGTTGTTTACAGCTGCAAAGTGTAAGACTGTTAATGAAGCTCTAGACGTAGCAAATTACTTTTCATTAGGTCTTAAACCACTTTTGGTAGTTACATTCTGCTACTTCGATTTTGATGGTACTGATATTACTATTGATAGAGAGTGTTTCATCGAAAGCTTAGCTGCTGGAACTATACCGGTATCAGATGATACAGGACGTCCAATTGAGCATTTTGACCCATCAAGACTTGGGTTCTATTGCAACTTGGTTAGTGAGTGATAAAGTGGATATGACTCCCCAACAATTGTTCGCGTTACTGCAAAGTACTGAAGAAGGTCGAGCACAACTTCAACAGTTTGGGCGCTCTTTAGATACCGATGACTACGATGAATTTTTAGGCGTTCTCTATAAAAAGCTTGATGATATTTTCGCTAAGCTAGAATGTTCAAGAGACAAACACTTTTCTCATGACGAAGACGCAATTACAGGCGTAATAGCAGGAAGGCTTGAAGAAGCTGGTTATCGTGCTTCTGAACAAACTAAACAGAACGGTGCTGTAGATTTAACAGTACAACTTGGCGACCATAAATGGATTGCTGAAGCTAAAATAGCTTACTCAAATAGTAAGATTTTAGAGGGACTGATACAGCTGTTAACGCGATACGCCACCAGAGATACGAACGGCGGTCTGTTGGTTTACATGAAAAAACCAAACAGTAAAAAGGTTGTTGTTGATTGGGATAAGTTTCTTAATAGTAAAAAGAAGTTAGCTTCTTATATTTCTAAAAAGAACCCCGAAGTTAGAGATGACCTAGGAAAAGCTCTTGGTGACATTACCACTAATCGACTGAGTAACACCTCATTGGATTCAATGCATACTCTTGTTAGTGGTACACCGATAACTGTTAGGCATTTCTGTGCAGATCTTTACTTCAATCCTGGTGATACTAGCGGTAACTCAGGTAAGAAGCAGAGATTAGATAACGCTATGAATAATCTTACTAACTTGTACTTCGAGCACTTAGAATCTGATGACGAGTTTGATAGTGAGAAATGTTTAGAATATCTAGAACGATTGTTTAGAGATGTTGACCCAGATGATTCTGAACCTGAAGAATAAGTAACGTATATTAGCCCCAGTAAGTTAAATCCTACTGGGGCTTTTTCTTTTGTAGCTACAACTCATCTAGTGATAAATTTAAGCTATCAATTATCGGCTTCAATGTGCTGACACTGTAATCCTTCCCGTACCTGCCGTAAGTCATTGTCTCGTTCGAATGCCCGAGTATGTAAGACGCTGGTGAATACTCAATCCCCATCTGTTTAAATTCATTAGCTACAGTGTGCCTAAATGAATGGAATGTTTTCTTATTCCTTTCTTCCTTATTCAGTGCCTTGTCTCTTTGGATACTGAACCATTTAGACGGATACTTACCATAACCATCTGATGGAAGATACTTGAGGGTAGGGAAGACTAAACCATTGGATAGCCCTTGAACGTACTCAATGAATCCAAGCTCAATTAATTTGTGATGTAAAGGGATCACTCTCCATGAAGACTTACTCTTGAGCTTCTGGTCTGGTTTATCTGCATTAATATCTAGACACCAGATACCATCAACTTTCTTCACATTGTCAGTGTATAGCTGACATAGTTCATTGATACGAGCACCAGTGTACAAACCTAGATAAGGCAGCCAGTAATGCCAAGCGTCCTTACTAGACCTATTGATTGCTTCCACCCTGAAGATTTTAGCTAGGTCATTACGGGTGAATGCTTTACGTTCTTCACTGGCTTTTACGTCTTTCTTAACGTTGAGCTTTGTAAATGAATTCTTCTTAGCTTTCTCATTAAGCACCAACCAATCGAAGAAACCAGATATAACTTTGAATGTATCATTTACGGTGTGTACACCTATGGGAGTGTCACCCATAGCAATGATCTGTTTAATCGATTTATCTTTGTATTTGGGATTGTTATTTATATTAGGTGGGAGTTGTACCAAGGTGCTTTTGAATGATAAGGCATCATCTCTAGTGTAAGAGTTAATATCTTTATCTTTCAGTATGTTAAGAAGAAGCTTGAGTCTTGCTGTATAGCGACCTAGTGTCTTCTCAGCCACGTTATCAAGCTTTTTGGTAGATAGGTATAGGTCAATACAATCAGACAGCTTAGAAGTCCCTGAAGGGACTGTAGGAGCTTTATCTTCTTGTTTTATAAGAGGTTTAGTAAAGGGGAGTAATGATACAGATTCTAATTCTTTATTAATAAGATTTAGGTCTAATTGGTAAAACTCTTTGTCATAACTAGCAGAGTGCTGTCTAGCAAGAACTGTTGCGTGTCTGAGGCTTCGGGTTTTAAGGGAGAATTTAATAGATTGCAGACCACCATAGTGATTGATTAGGTGGGTAGGGATGCGTCTTTGGTAGTAATAAACGTCATTGCGCTTGGTAAGATGTCTCATAGAAATGTAGCTCACTATTGTAGTGCATTTCAATAAAGTGATTAATAATCAATGGGTTATGTGGAGTGTCACATGGCTCCAGAGGTTCCTCCAACGACAGTCCTCACTTTTCTGGATTTCTCCAGCATAAAGCACCTGAAAGATTTACTTCTTCGGCGGGTCAATCTAACTAAATGTTAATGTTTAGTTAAAAACCACTCTCCTGCAGTCTTCATCGGAACAATTACCTAAATAATTAGGTAATCTGTAGGCGTATCCTAGATCATATAAAATGTGATGTCAGCTACAAAATATCTGTTTGCACAAATGTTGTTCAACTAAATGATCAAACAACGACTCTCTGACGTAACTTGCTTATTTAAATGGTATAAAATAGAGAAACAAGGAGGAGTTATGACTCGACTAATAGCGATTGTTTTTTTATTGGCTTTGGCATTTGTACTATTTCGTTACCGGACAAACGAAAAACTGCAAAAATGGGTAGTGATAGTTATCGTTAGCAGTTTCCTCTTGTATACTGCCAGCTTGATGATTTCGGAGTTAACTCGTTAAGCCTGCCTGTAAACAGGTGGGATGAATGTGTTAGTAAAGCTTAAGTGCTTCTGGCTTGAGCGATAGGTTTAACTGAGCCTTCACAATCAGTATTGGCATTCGTGTCAGTGACCGCGTAACGTTAAATAAATTTTTGGGAGTACCCGCTAGTGAACCAGCAATCTGGACAAAGCGAACAAGATGAAGTGGTTGTTATAGAAGAACGCGATAAGCGCAGTCAGCTCTATATCGGCATTGCTGCGGTTATAGGTTTAGCACTGGGTGGCTTAATTGGTTCTACAGTTACGGCTTCTAAGTGGGAGTCCACTTACCAGGTACTCGAAACTCGTTATCAAGAACTGCATGACAGCAGAGCACAGTTGATGACATCCGTTGAAACTAAAGTGGCAAAAGTTGATACCGAAATCGATGCGAAAGTAGAAGCCGCTCTAGTGAAACAAACGGAAGAGCATCAAAAAGAGCTCCAGGAATTAGCGAAGCAGTCTTCGGTTTTAGAGAAGGCGAACTACTCGTTAGAGCAACAGCTAAATGAACAGAAGCAAACGTTAGAGCAAACTCAGCAAGACAACCAGAAACTTAATCGTCAGGCTGACATGCAATCGACTTTGTTTGAGCGTGCGCGTGAAGTTTTCCGAAAAGAATTACAGATTTCTCAAGAACTTGAAAAACTTGAGAAAGAAAGAGATCAACTCGAGCAGAATCTTGGTTCTCTTAAGAAAGCGTGTGATGTTTACTTAGATGGCACATCATGGGATGCGAAATCTGACGCGTGTGAGAAGCAAGATAACGCTAACTCTCGACTGAGTGATATAAGACAAATGATTGAAGTCCACACCATGGACCTCAAACAGATCAAAACTCTCACTGAAGAGATGGGTCTATAAGCCGAAGGCTTTACCAACCTAACGTTAGTTTTGCACTAAATATTGAAACGCCCACATCACACACGTGATGTGGGCGTTTTGCGTTTGTCGAGAGCATAGATCCGGTGCTTTCTCATTATTGATTATTTGCGTGTTTTCATTGTTTGCTTAGATTTTTGTGAATAGTTACGTATATCCACAATGATATGTTACTTGTTGTCTATTAAATGACTTTGCATACATATTTTCAGCTCAGAGTCGCTGCATAATAGTGTTGTTCAGGATGAACACGCAGTCGATTGCTAGCTCGCATTTGGCTGCTTTGACGAAAAGGGATGGAGTGATGCCAGAGTATCTTTGTGAGAACTGCACCATAGCTTATTGTTTCGATGATTGTCGCTCGCCATTAGCGCAAAAAGAGATGATCAAAGTAGAAGAGTTGGTTCGTCGTGTCGATGTTGAACACGATGATGAACAGAGTGAAAAGGGTGAAAAGAGTGAGCAGGGCATTGAAGGTAGTTATTCGCCTAATCGTTCAGACATAAAAAATCCCCACAAGCCAAGCTGGTAGGGATTTTGGATAAGTTGCAGTCCTGTTCTCGCTTTCTCAAGCAAAGGGTCTTACAAAAATTTTTAGAACAGTTTCGTTTTTAGAGCTGTGTCGTTTCTTAGAATGCAGTTAGCTACTAGAGTAGAGCAAAACCTCATTCCACTAAACGTTATTTCTCATACGTTTTGATTTCGCCTGATTTCACACGAGCAACAAACGATTGCAGTTCTTTCTTCACAACTGGCATCAAGAAGTACAGACCAAGAATGTTGAAGATAGACATCGCAAAGATAGCCGCATCAGAGAAGTCGATTACCGCACCAAATTGAATCGTGGCACCAATAACAACAAACACACAGAACATCACTTTGAAAATCAGCTCCGTTGTTTTGCCTTCACCAAATAGGTAAGTCCAAGCTTTAAGACCGTAGTACGACCAAGAGATCATGGTAGAAAACGCAAACATGATTACTGCGAGAGCGAGTGTGTATTTGAATACTTCTGCCGTTTCAGTAAACGATGCAGCAGTCAGCGTTACACCCGTTAAACCAGAGCCATCGAATGGACCTACGTTTAAACCAGCGATAGTGATAACCAATGCGGTCATTGTACAAATGATTACCGTATCAACGAACGGTTCTAATAGTGATACTAGACCTTCGGTGATTGGTTCTTTTGTTTTAACCGCTGAGTGAGCGATAGCTGCTGAACCTACACCTGCTTCGTTCGAGAATGTTGCACGTTTCAAGCCTTGAATTAGCGCACCAATAAATCCACCAACAACACCTTCACCAGTAAATGCACCTGTAAAGATTGCGCTGAACGCAGGGCCAACTTGATCAAGGTTAGAACCGATAACAATCAGAGCCATACCGATATACAGAGCAGCCATCCAAGGAACAACTTTTTCTGTTACCGATGCGATAGAAGGCATACCACCAACAATCACAGAGAAAACTAAAGAGGCAAGTACAAGGCCAGTTATCACACCGTATTCACTTGGTACATCAAATGCGTAAGTTAACATGGCGTGTGCTTGGTTAGCTTGGAACATGTTACCGCCGCCTAATGCGCCTAAAATACACATTAATGCGAAACCAATAGCGAGCACTTTACCTAGTCCGCCTAAACCTCTTTCACCCAGACCTTGGCTTAGGTAGTACATTGGACCACCCGAAACAACACCTGAAGGTAGGATAGTTCGGTATTTCACACCTAAGGTACACTCACAGAACTTAGAAGCCATACCCAGAAGGCCACACAAGATCATCCAGAATGTCGCGCCAGGGCCACCAATCGCAAGTGCAGCACCTACACCGGCAATGTTACCAAGCCCGACAGTACCAGAAAGCGCCGTTGTTAACGCTTGAAAGTGAGAAACCTCGCCGTCCTCTTTAGAGTTAGGATCGGTATACTTACCTTTGATAATGTCTATCGCCATGCCGACACGTTTAAATTGAACAAAGCCAAAATAAACAGTGAAGATGATCGCAGCGAGCAACAGCCAGCCAACAATCACTGGGAAGTTAGCTTCACCAATCGGTACACTTTTAAATATCAGCCCAACGAACCAACCTGTGTATTCGTTGAAAAAACCATCAACACTTTGACTTAAGTTGCTGATAGCTTGGTTAAATGATCCTTCTTCTGCAAATGCACTGGAACTAAACAATAATATAAACCCAAAAAATAATTCACGTATGTTTTTCATGGTTTTCCCTGTCTTTTTAATAAATTATGTTTGTTGCTGTTGTGTTTGTTTTCTATTTGATTTGTATATCTCAGTGGTTTATCTACTTCATTCGACGGCAACATAAACGGCTGTAGCTAGGTCGAAAAACGAAATAAATATAAGTACTGATCTTGCTTTGTATGGATATCCTTTTGGTATGTGCACCAATAAGACTATGGTATTCGGGCTACCAAGTCCTACTGATAATCCTATACATAAAAATAATGCCAACAAAGAAATTTTTACAATAAATTTACAGTTGTTCGGGTTTTGTCATCATTTGGGAATAAGTCGATGCTTTTTATGCTGAGAAAAGCATATGCAGTAGCTGCTATAGAGTCGGGTGAAGGAGAATTCAGAGTGATGGGCTGGAGGGACATAGAGGGCGCGTAGGGGATTTCGAGTATTCGATATGTTTTCGAGGTGTATAAACATTCTAAGGCTGAAAGTGTATTCGGATCTTAGGATATTAAAAAAGCCCTTTATAAGAGCTTTTTTGATGAGCGGAAAGCATGACTACTTTCCGATAGCACATAAAACTAAACGGCTCGATCACTATTGCTATTGCCAACCGTGCTTTTGCTGGATTTGTGGTAGAGCTTAAGTGCCAATAACGAACCCCACAACAAAACTTGTCCCCAGAGTAATGTCCATTGAGATGCCACCTCTTGCCAAGATGCACCCATCTGATCAAGTGCTAAGAAACCTTGGATAGCCGGTGTGCTTGGGAACAGCTGTGATAATAGAACTAACCATTCGGGCATCATTTCAACTGGCCAGATAAAACCTGAAGAGAAGATCAGTGGCATTGAACTGATTAACACTACAACCGCGACTAGCTCTCTTCGTGGCACTAACTCACCAATAAAAATCCCGATCAAACAACTGGCCAGTAAGAAGGGCAGAAGTAAGGTTAAGATCTGTGTTGTTGAGGCGAGCTGGTTTATCCCATACATCGAAAAGCTAGCGCCGAAATAGTACATCGACAACAGGTAATAAATGCCGACTAAGGTACAACAGCGGGCAAGCATCAGTTTCGCTGGAGAGGTCTTACTCCAGTAGCCAAATGTCGATTGAGCGTTTTGGGTTGCACCCACTAAACCAGAAGCCATGGCTAAGGTTTGTTGCAGGATCAACACAAAGACGGCTGGAACTACGTAATCGATGTATCCCATGCGACTATTAAACGTTGGTTTCAGGTTCAAGCTGAATGCACTGTAGCCTTTGGCTGCCGATTCTAAAGGCACACCTTCGACTAACAAATGGCTGACCTTAACTTGCGCAGCTAACGTACCACCGGCCTTGGCAAGCCCTTCAACAATGGTTCCGTAGACCAAAAAGTAAGAAGCATCACCAGCGTAAGAAAGTGTCGGGCTCTTACCGAGCAACAAGTCTTTATAGAAATCTTCTGGAATGACAAGGAATCCGCCAATCTCTTGGTTAAGCACGGCTTGTTTCGCATCGGCGATGGTGGAGTCTCGACGGACCAATTCGATCTGAGAGGTGGCATCCACCATACGCTCTAATTGATAGCTGCTTTGACTATTATCCAAGTTCACAACCGAAGCTTTCAGTTGTTGAGGAACTTGGTTCGCGTAAGGCAATGGATACAAGAAGGAATAGAAGACCACACCACCAAATACCGTAAGAAGCACGACAGGGTTGCGCAATACCGCTAAGAGTTCTTGCTTGAGCAGTTGAGTAAAGCTCATCGTTTTACTCCTTGTTGTGCTGATGCTTCTGGCTGTGTTGACGGCGTTGTTTTTGCAGATATAGCTGCTTTTGTAGATGGATCTGCTTGTGCAGTTAGAGTTGATTGCGCCAAGTGTTTCTTAATTAGCAACATTACCACGAAAGCAGGAACTGCATACCACAACATAGAAGAGAGGCTGATCAAAGACTGTGCTGCGCTCACACCATAACTAGACTGCGCCGTTTGTACTTCGATGTAATGACTCACGGGCAATAAGCTTCTCCAAATTTGAGCAGCTGTATTCATGTCTGTTACTGGAAAGGTAATACCCATGAACGCAAAGCTTGGTGCCGTAAATGCGCCAGCGAAACTCATCGCCCTTGCTGGATCAAGTGTTAAGAAGAAAAACAAACAACCCATAATGATACAACTGATCACGGTTAGCAGTTGGGCAATAGTCAATGCCACAAAGCTGCCGTTAAATGGCCAGTCTAAGAGCACATAGAACCAAAAACTAAACGCGATACCAAACATCAAAAACAAGACAAGGTAGGGCGTTAATGTTGATGCGAGTGACTTCATAGGGGCGTTGGATAACCAAGCGTGAAGCCCACGAGCTCTAACGTTCGCCGTCAAAACCAATATCGTGCCCACCACAATCATGATCTGCCACAGTGCAGGAATAACCGCAGACACCAAGAACTGTGCATAACTGGTGTTCTTGTTGAACAGCGGCGTGATCTGGCTTTGTACCGTTACTGCTTGGCCTAATGCGGATTGCACCGTGGTATCACCGTGTGACAGCTGTTTCACGACTTCAAGTTGCGCGTTAAAAGTCCCTTGAGCCTGCAGCAAGGCAGAGTTCACCAGCTTACCGATTAAGATAAATTGGCTGTTATAGAATACAGACACTTGCGGATTCAAGCCGAGCAGAAGGTCTCGGTCGAAGTGCCTTGGTATCACAACATAACCATAGATATCACGTTCGATCATCGCTTTCGCCGCATCACTCGCAGAGCTGTATTTCTGAGTGACTTGCAGCGTTGGTGACGCATCAACAAGGCGTGTGAACTGTTGCGAGATTTGACTGTGCTCAAGGTCGACAACTGCGACCGGTAAGTCACGAGCGATCCCTTGTGAAAAAATCAGCCAGATACTGGCAGCAAGCAGCAAAGGAATCCAAGTTAGGCAAGACAACAACCATTTGTCTTTGCGGACAATCACCCACTGCCGAAGCAAGGTATTCTTCGCTCTATGATGCTCAGTTGATTGCGAGCCTCTAGATTGCGATCCAGTATATTGAGAGTTAGCAGACATAAGTCACCTAAAGCTCAACCACTAGGCTCATGCCCATACGCAGTGTTTCGCTCGTATCGACAGGGTGTGCTTCTACTTCAAAAGTACGTAAATCGAAGCCTTGTGCTGCGTCTGTTGAGCGCCAAGTTGCGAAATCACCCATTACGGCGATGTGAGTTACTTGGAAAGTTAATGATTTATCCAGAGCCGGTAGGTACGCCTCAAACTGGCTGCCTTTCTCGAAATGCTTAAGCATGTCTTCACGAACATTGAGCACAGCCCAAGCATCCTTGGTGTCGATAACAGTCACAACAGGGAAGCCTTGTGGTGCAAGTTCTCCACTGCTCAATAGAACCTGAGAGACTTCGCCATTAAACCAGCTGTGGATCTGTGTGTCTTTTGCGTAAGCTTCAACTTCCGCTACCGCACCCGCTGCCATTAACGCTTTTTGAGCGGCAGCCACTTTGGTTTCGTCACGCGCACCTTCTTGCGCTAATTGATACATTTGGAATGCAGCGCTTTCGGTGTACTTCGCCGCTTGCCACTGTGTTTTGGCTTCATCACGCTTCTGCTCGGCAACCACACCATCGTTGTAAAGGTTGTTTACACGTTGGTAGGTTTTGTCCATCAGATCGGCAGCTGCTTTGGCTTTCAACCATTGGTCTTTAGCCGCTTGGATCTGTTGAGTACGCGCGCCATTCTCTGCTTCTTGTGCTAATGCACCAGCGGCTTTCTGACCAGCTTTTGCTTGCTCTAGCTTCGCATCAATCTCAGGGCTTAGTAGAGAGAAGATCAATTCGCCTTTTTCAACCGAATCGCCTTTGCGCACGAATATTTCATCAATTCTGCCAGGTACTTTCGATGAGATGCTGTATTGCTGCACATCGATTTGACCTTGAAGCTTAACCGGCTGAGGTTGATAAGCTTGATAGAAACTGTATCCGACCCAGCCAATAACGCCGATACAAACTAAAGATAGAAGAAGGGGCTTAATAGGTTTCATGAATTATCCTTTTGACTGGCTAACGGTGTCTGTTTTTGAGTCGAAATCAGACGGAACAGAGGAGGTTAAGTAACTGGAGTAAGCATTCATTTCGCTGGTTAGCGCTAACAGCTTGTTGAGAGAGATTAGGTATTTGAAGCGAGCAGCAGATTGCTGGGTTTTAATGCTCGCAAGATAAAGCTCGGCATCAACCACTTCTAATGAGTTAGATAACCCTTGTGTGAAGGCTTTTTTACGAAGTAATAGGTTTTCCTGAGCTAAAGACAAGCTCGAGTTTAGGCCTTGAACCTCTTCAATGGCTTGGTTTGCTTCAAGGTAAGTCTTTTGTACCAACACGGTTAAGTCTTGCTTAGCTTGTGACTTAAGGAATTGAACCTGTGATACGGCACTGTGAGCCGCAGCGACTTTGTCGGAACGGCCAGAGGTATCAAGCAGTGGCACATTCACACCAATGCCAACCAACCAATCGGGTTTCATTTCACTGGCTAGAGAGTCATCTTCATACAGGCTGTAATCACCATAAAGGTAAACCTCTGGGTAGTATTTACCTTTCTCGGCTTTAATTAAGCTGCTTGCTTGTTTCTCTTTTGCATCAAGAATCTTAAGGCCGGGGTAGGTCATGAGTGTCTGGTCAATGAACACGTCCATATGAGGCAGGTTCTTATTGATAAACAGTTGTTCAGAGGGTTCTACACTTTCATTTTGACCAAGGATTTGGGTCAACGCCAATTGCGCAATTTTAAGATCGTTCTGAGCTTTCGTGCGCTCTACAATCGCTTTATCTAAAGAAGCATCGGCTTGTAGGCGTTCTACTCGGGCGATTTGTCCTTGCTGTTCAAGCTTGATGGCGAAATCACGATGCTGAGTTAAGCCTGCTTCAACGGCTTGACGCGTTCTCACCACGTCTTCCGCTAAGATCACCGAGAAGTAATACTTACTTAAGTCTTCGTAGCGAGCTTGTTTCTCCATCAACAGTTGGCTTTGCGCTTCTTCGCTTTTACCTTCAGCGGCATTTTGCGCAGCGGTTATTCGACCACCAGTGAAGATAGGCCACACAGCACGAATGGAAGAGCTAAAGATGTCTTGTTCGGTAATGGTAGAGGTGATGCCACCTAACTGAGCTAAGAAGGGAGCAAATGCTGGATTTACGCCGCTTAAGCTGTCACCGAACTGTTCACCATTAATCGTCACATCACTATCAAGGTGCGTGTAGTTAGCCCCTAAGGTAATAGAAGGAAGATTGAGGCTACTTGTTGAGTTCTGAAGGTGTTGATAACGTTCAACGTTGGCTTGTTGAGCCGCAAGAGAGTTGTTGTTCTCTTGGAGAATTTGCCACGCTTCAGAAAAAGTGAGCGGAGCTGCATAGCCTGGCGAAGCCATAGTGCCGAGAAGCATACTGGCGATCGCAAGGTATCGGAATTTTGGTTTGGTCATCTGCATTAAATACCAATTAGAGTATTAGCTCTAATGTTAACAGGGCGATAGTCATTTGTCTTGAATAGATTGTCTCATATGAATAGAAACTCTCATAACTCGTTAATCAAGTGTAAATAAGATTGAGTGATGTGAATATCAAAGATAAATGAAACTTAAAAAGCACGCATAAGCGTGCTCTTTAAGTTCAGTATAGAAGTGTTTTTACAAAATGAAGTGGCTTATTTAAAGCTAGGACAATGGTGATCGGCGCGCCATACCAATTGTCTTGAACCTTGCATTGTTTGTAATAAATCTCTACCTGACATTTGCGGGAATGCTAACAATACCTTGAGATCGAGAGGGGAGGTGCCATCTTTCTCATAGGCTCTTACGTGAGTAAAAGTCGATTGTAAATGTTTGAACAGCATAGTCTTAGTAAGACAAATTCCAAAGTTATCGCGTTTCATTGCCTTGTTTCCTTTTCAACAATGTTTATACGTTATGTTTGTTATCCTGTTTCTATTGGACGTTGCCACTGATCGATACTTCCTGCTCATCAATGTTTTATTATTGGGTGATGCTTTTATCAGTCACCTCTTCGTTGTCTGGCTAGCCGAGTGTGAATTAGCGATGGATGAATAGGGGAGAATACTTAATCCGTTTGTTCATCATTCGTAACGGCGAGCGTGCAACTTTTAGTTATAGATACGTCCAGCGAGCGAAGGGTTGTTGCCATTTTGTTAATCGAAATTTCGATTCAAAGCACGGTCTGAAAATCATGACTTATGGCTTAGCAACAATAAACTTCTTCATATGCAACCATTATAATTGTATTTATTTTAAACAACCTAAAAAACACCTAAAAGCTTAGTGATCTAGCTCAATATTTATTCGTTTATTTTGGTTTTTAAGCTAATCCGTTCTAAAAATGAACGATTAATCGAGATGAACAACGTAAAGGGTTATCAATTAACAATCTGCTCAATTATTTAGTTGAGTAGCAGTCACAAATTCACGTCCCTAGAAAGGTCATGCGATTAACTTGGTGTTAACATTGATCGTCTAACACTAGGGACGGTGGAATATGAAATGGAGCAGTATCAGTTTCCGTAAAAGGTTACTGATTATCATGACGGTCACTGGCCTCGTTGAACTTTTGATTCTTGCAGCGGCTGGTTTTTACTACATCAAACAATCTCAAGAGCAAGAGATGGGTTTGAAAGCGTTAGGTGTTGCTGAATTTCTATCTGAATCGCCGCTTGTCACCAGCATTATTAAAGAAAATGGAACGTTGGACCCTAATGGCGTTCCCTACGTTTTGTCTGAAGAAACCCAAGTTAAGTTTCGTAACCTTACCCAGCTCATTGGCGCGGCGTTTATCGTTGTTGGAGATGATAAAGGTATCCGCCTGATTCACCCTTACGATGACAGGCTCGGTAAACCCATGCGTGGTGGCGATAACCAAAAAGCATTGATATTGGGCGAGTCTTATGTGTCGACCGCCAAGGGATCGCTGGGTTTTTCAGTTCGTGGTAAATCCGCGGTAAAAGACACTCAAGGTACCGTTATTGGGGTGGTGTCAGTTGGTTACTTACTGGATTCTTTACAAGATCGAATCGAACCTTATTTAGCTTTTTTGATTGTGATGGCGTTGCTGGTGGTTGCGGTCAACGCTTTGATTTCGAGTTATGTATCTCGCCGTTTTCAACGCGCTATTTTAGGCTTTGAGCCTGAAGAGATAGGCAGGTTGTATGTTGAGTTAGATGTAACCATGAGTACCGTGAAAGAGGGTATTCTGAGCATTGATAAGCACGGCATTTTACGTTCAATTAATAAGAGTGCCTGCGATATTTTATCGATAGACAGGGATAAAGCACTCAACCAACAGCGCCTTTCTGATGTATTGCCAGGCAGTGATTTAGAACAACTGCTATCAACCGGCGACACTGACCACGATGTTGAATTGTATTTGAACAATAAGCGAATTATTGCCAACCGCAGCCCGATTATAGTGGCTGGTGAGGTGGTCGGGGCGGTATCGAGTTTCCGATTACGCGATGAAATCAACGATTTAACAGACCAGCTCTCACAAACCAAAGAATATGCAGATCTACTGCGTTCACAAACCCATGAGCATCAAAACAAGCTCAACACCATTAGCGGCTTGATCCAGATGGGCGAGTTGGATTCAGTACAGCAACTGATTGGCCAAGAAACCGCGCACTATCAAAGCTTGATCGAGTTCTTGCGTGAAACCGTTAAAGACCCGCTCATTGCAGGTATGCTCCTTGGGAAGACGGAGCGCGCGCGAGAAATTGGTTTAGAGCTTAAAGTTGAAGAAGGCTCAAGGCTTGAAGCTCTGCCTAGCTGGTTAAACGCGGATGACGTTGTCACAATTCTTGGCAACCTGATTGATAACGCCTTTGACGCCACCATGACGGCGATTAAGCAAGAGGGGCAAATTGCGCCAGCGCGTCGGGTTATTGAAGTTTCAATCAGTGATTTTGGTAATGAAATTATCGTAGAAGTAGAAGACAAAGGGTGTGGTTTGCCGAAAGAGTTGGCAACCAAAGCACTTACCGAAAAAGGCGTATCGAGCAAAGCGAAGCAAAATCGTGGTGTGGGTTTGTATCTGATAAAGCAGTTGGCAGACCGATATCAAGGGCAGCTTGAAATGGTCGACAACCACGATTTTGGCACGCGAATGACGGTTTATCTGCCAAAAGAAGAACAATAATAATTAAGCACGAAGCGATCTTGTGAAGATCATCGTGACGGAAAAAGCATGGTTAAAGGAAGAACATAAATGAACGCAATCACGAGAGTCATGGTCATTGAGGATGATATTGCGATTGCAGAGCTACACCATCGTTATTTAGAACAGATGGGTGGCTTTGACGTGGTCGGCATTGCCACCACACAGTCTGAAGCGCTGATGCAACTGGACATCTTAAAACCGGATTTGGTGTTATTGGATGTGTATCTGCCGGACGGTTGTGGGCTCGATATTCTTAATCACGTAAGAGGGAGCAATCAAGGCTGCGATGTTATCTTGATTACTGCTGCTCGAGATGTGGATACGCTGCAGCAAGCAATGCGTGGTGGAGTGGTCGATTATCTATTGAAACCAGTGATGTTCCCTCGCTTGGAAGCGGCACTGAAAAAGTATCAATCTCAACAGCAAGAGTTTGAAAGTGTGTCGGATTTGAATCAAGGTTTGGTTGATAAGATGCTGCAAGCCAATGCCAAAGCGGACTCTGGAAAAGTATCCACCTTACCCAAAGGCATTGATGGCGTAACGTTGGATAAGATCAGAGCCATTTTTCAGCAAGCTGATGCCGTTAATATTACCGCCGATGAAGCCGGAGAACGAATTGGTGCTAGCCGAACCACCGCTAGACGCTATTTAGAATTTTTGATTACCACTGGTGAGTTAGTCGCGGACTTAAATTACGGTACCGTAGGTCGTCCGGAGCGCTGCTACAACAAAGCGCAAAGATAAACACGACACCATCAAAATAAATATAAAGCCAGTTGAATAAGCTGGTTTTACCTTTTTCTCCCTTTCCTATTGCTTACTCCACCGACCAGATACCGTTCTTTCTTGACTACACTGTTTGAGAATGCCGATTTGCATCTCCCTCGGGTCAAATGAACGGAGCTATCGATTAGAATTTGTTCGAAATGAGTCAATATTTAATCGATTGCTTTCACAGTGGTTGATGTAAATCAAATAGTCATAGACAATACTGTCCCGAATAGAGGTGATAGCTTTCACCCTCGTTTACCAAACGCATTCTCAAATTTAATAGGTGCTTACTATTGATGTAATAGTTAAGACCTATTATCTATTTTCGTATGTCGCTGATACCTTTGGCGAATACTAAAAACCTTGTTTTTATAGGAAAGATGATGGTAATACCTGAAAACAGCAGCATCGTTATTTTTGGTGCGTCGGGAGATCTAACTTACCGCAAGTTAATTCCTGCTCTATACCACCTGTATGCTAGCAATCAACTACCAGAATCCTTTGCGATTCTTGGAGTGAGCCGTACTGAGTACAGCGATGAGTCTTACCGTGAGAAACTGAAGAAGTCTCTTCAGGAAATGGAAAAAACTGAACCTGAGACGCTGAATGCATTCATTGAACATCTGCATTACCAAGCGATCAACACTTCAGATGCAGACGACTACGCTCGTTTAGCACAACGTCTAGACAAGCTTGAGCAAGACTACCAATTCGAAAACCATAACACACTGTTCTACTTGGCAACCCCGCCAAGCCTATACGGTGTGATTCCAGCAAACCTTGCTGCGCATGGCCTTAACGATGAATCGAACGGCTGGCGTCGTCTGATCATCGAGAAGCCATTTGGTTACGATCTAGCATCAGCTCAAGCGTTGGATGAAGAGATCCATCATCACTTCCAAGAACACCAGATCTACCGTATCGACCATTACCTGGGTAAAGAGACGGTTCAAAACCTTCTAGTGCTTCGTTTCTCAAACGCGATGTTTGAACCTCTGTGGAACCGTAACTTCATTGAATACGTTGAAATCACAGGTGCTGAGTTCCTTGGCGTTGAAGAGCGTGGCGGATACTACGACGGTTCTGGCGCAGTTCGCGACATGTTCCAAAACCACCTGCTACAAGTGCTAGCGATGGTAGGTATGGAGCCGCCTGCACAAATTAACGCTGATTCTATTCGTGATGAAGTGGTTAAAGTGCTGCAGTGTCTGAAACCATTAGAAGAAGATGATCTGCGTAAAGACTTAGTATTAGGTCAGTACACAGCATCAGATGTTCGTGGTCAGCACCTACTAGGTTACCGTGAAGAGCATGGTGTAGCGGATGATTCTCGTACCGAGACTTACATCGGCTTGAAAGCTCACATCAATAACTGGCGTTGGAATGGTGTTCCTTTCTACGTACGTACAGGTAAACGCTTACCAACACGTGTGACTGAAATCGTGATTCACTTTAAGAACACGCCACACCCAGTATTTGGTCAAGATGCACCAGAGAACAAGCTGATTATCCGCATCCAACCGGATGAAGGTATTCAGATGAGCTTTGGTTTGAAAGAACCAGGCGCAGGCTTCAAAGCAAAAGAAGTGAAAATGAACTTCTCTTACTCTGACTTGCCTGAAACTCAGATGCTGACGGCTTATGAGCGTCTTCTTCTTGATGCACTGAACGGTGATGCGACTCTGTTTGCACGTACCGATGCGGTAGAAGCATGTTGGAAGTACGTTCAACCAATCTTAGACTTCAAGCAAGACCCTCAAGCACTGTTTGGCTATGCTTGTGGTACTTGGGGCCCACAGGAAGCCGATGAGCTTCTGCAACGTGATGGCCGCGCATGGCGTTTCCCATGCAAAAACTTAACAGACACGGATTACTGCGAACTATGATCAATCACAAGATCTTTGCAACGCCTGAACTGGTTGTTGAAAACCTAGCAAATGAAATGAAAGCATACAGCGAGCAGGGCACACCTGTTCACATTTCACTGTCTGGTGGCAGCACGCCAAAAATGCTTTTCAAGCTTTTAGCTGAGGCGCCTTACGCCGAAGGTATTCAATGGAATAACCTTCACTTCTGGTGGGGCGACGAACGTTGCGTTGCACCAGACGACGCTGAAAGCAATTTCGGTGAAGCAAACGCGCTCTTATTTTCAAAACTAAAAGAGTTTACTCAAGTAAACCTTCCTGCTGAAAACATCCACCGCATCCGTGGTGAAGATGAACCAAAAGCAGAAGCAGAGCGTTTCGCAAAAGAGATGGCAGACGTAATCCCAACAGAAAACGGCACGCCAGTTTTCGATTGGATTCTGCTTGGTGTTGGCGCAGACGGCCACACAGCTTCACTATTCCCGGGCGCAACCAACTACCAAGATGAGAACCTATCTGTATTAGCTTCTCACCCTGAGTCTGGTCAAATCCGCGTTTCTAAAACAGCGAAAGTTTTAGAAGCAGCAAAACGAATCAGCTACCTAGTACTGGGTGCAGGTAAAGTTGAGATCGTTAAAGAAATTCATACAACTCCTGCTTCAGAGTTGCCTTACCCGGCAGCGAAAATCCAGTCTAAAACTGGCGAAACAGAGTGGTTCCTAGATTCAAATGCAGCAAGTGCTATCGCATAAGTGCGAATAGCCGCAAGGAGATAAAATAATGAAAGGTGATATCGGTGTAATTGGCCTAGCAGTAATGGGTCAGAACCTTATCCTAAACATGAACGACCACGGCTTCAAAGTTGTGGCTCATAACCGTACTGCTGCTAAAGTAGACGAGTTCCTAGAAGGCCCAGCGAAAGGTACTAACATTGTTGGTGCTTACTCTCTAGAAGAGCTAGTTGAGAAGCTAGAAGCGCCACGTAAAGTGATGCTTATGGTTCGTGCTGGTGACGTTGTAGACACGTTCATCGAAAACCTAATCCCACTTCTAGACGAAGGCGACATCATCATTGATGGTGGTAACACTAACTACCCAGACACTAACCGTCGTGTAGCGCATTGTCGTGAGAAAGGCATCCACTTCATCGGTACTGGTGTATCTGGTGGTGAAGAAGGTGCTCGTTTCGGTCCTTCAATCATGCCAGGCGGCGCGGCTGAAGCTTGGGAAGCGGTTAAGCCAATCTTCCAAGGTATCTCTGCAAAAACTGACGCTGGTGAGCCTTGTTGTGACTGGGTTGGTAACGACGGTGCTGGTCACTTCGTTAAGATGGTACACAACGGCATCGAATACGGTGACATGCAACTTATTACTGAAGCATACCAGTTCATGAAAGATGGCCTAGGTATGTCTGCTGACGAGATGCAAGCAGTATTCGCTGACTGGAACAAGACTGAGCTAGACAGCTACCTAGTTGAAATCACTGCTGACATCCTTGGCTACAAAGATGAAGACGGTGAAGCGCTAGTTGAGAAGATCCTAGACACTGCAGGCCAAAAAGGTACAGGTAAGTGGACGGGTATCAATGCACTAGACCTAGGTATCCCACTGACTCTAATCTCTGAGTCTGTATTCTCTCGTTGCCTGTCTGCTCTTAAAGACCAACGTGTTGAAGCTGAAGCTTTGTTTGAGAAGACAATCACTCCAGTTGAAGGTGACAAGCAAGAGTGGGTTGATGCACTACGTCAAGCTCTACTAGCTTCTAAGATCATCTCTTACGCTCAAGGTTTCATGCTAATGCGTGAAGCGTCGAACGAAAACGGCTGGGACCTAAACTACGGTAACGTAGCGCTAATGTGGCGTGGTGGTTGTATCATCCGTTCTGCATTCCTAGGCAACATCCGTGATGCGTACGAAGCAAACCCAGACATCGCGTTCCTAGGTTCTGACGAGTACTTCAAAAACATCCTACAAGGCAGCCTAGTGGCATGGCGTAAAGTAGCTGCGAAATCTCTAGAGTCTGGTATCCCAATGCCATGTACGATTTCTGCGCTATCTTTCCTAGACGGTTACACAACTGCACGTCTACCAGCGAACCTGCTTCAAGCTCAACGTGACTACTTCGGTGCTCACACTTACGAGCGTACTGACCGTCCACGTGGTGAATTCTTCCACACAAACTGGACTGGTACAGGCGGCGATACTGCTTCTACAACTTACGACGTATAATCGTTAGTTAGAATCAGTTAAGAACCTTGTTGTTCTTATTAGCTGTAAACTAGAAAACAAAAGGATGCCAACTGGCATCCTTTTTTGTTGGTTCTGCAAGAGAGTCACAGACAGCAAATTTAATACAACCCGTTAAGCGAGTGCAGCTTGTGGACTTTGCATATCACTGTATTGCTCTCGTATCGACATGAAGTAATCAAGGTTTTGCTTCAGCGCAGAGACGCACTCTGGATCAAACATCAACCCTGTATGCGCTTCAATGTAGTCCATTACCTTAGATGCTGACCATGCGTGTTTGTAAGCTCGTTTACTCAGTAAAGCATCGAACACATCCGCTAGCGTTACAATTCTTGCCTCCAGTGGAATCGCTTCTCCAACGAGCGCATCTGGCAACCCTGAGCCATCAAACCGTTCATGATGGTGACGTACAATATTCTGGATGAACTGAACTTCTTCGCTACACATTGAGCTGTGGTGGGAAAGGGCAACCACGTCATCAATCATCTCTTCGCCATATATCGTGTGATTGTTCATGATGTTTCTTTCTTCTTCCGAAAAACGCTCAGTACTGAAGAGCACTTTGTCTGGGATTCGGTACTTCCCTATGTCGTGAAACGGGGCATACAAGCGAATGCGGTGAACGAATTGGTGGGTAATCTCATTGTTACTGTGCGAAAGCGTACGTGCGAGCTGTTCGCTGTATTTTCCCATGCGAATCAGATGCTCTTTGGTTTCAGGATCGCGTGCGTGCCTCATGTTTAGGGCGATGGCTAATGAGGACTGAAAATGTCTCTGGCGTTCGAAGAGTTGCACAAACAGGTTCGAAATCGCTTGGGTGAGTTAGGCGATGTCGCTTTGTATTGTCTGCTTAGCAAAAAAGTCAGTGCATGAGGCGTTGATGAAAACGAACCCAAGGTTACTCTCTTGGTAGTGGATTGGAGTGGTATAGCTACTTTGGTGACCAAGCTCGAGTAGATGAGAGATTTGTTTAGTCGGATTCATCAAAGAGAGGTCATCAACAATTCTTGTTTCCAATGATTCAGCCAGACGACTCAACGCAGAGTTGGGTTTGATCTCCTGTTCGATGTAATGATGCTTGGCGTTTTGGCACAGTGAATCCGATACAAAATAATTCGATGCTTTATTTTCACTGCACAGCACCACGGATAGCCGAGATAATATGGGGTAGTGTTCACGAGCTAGCTGGAAGAGAGCATCGACTATGGCGACGATGTCTTTGTCTTGGGCCGCTGCTCTACTGAAATGGGAGTAGTCAAACATGTGGCAAGCCAACCTTTAATTATAATTATGCCACTGTTTAATCGGGTTTTTTACCGTTTCGATATTCAATAAAACCATAGCACTGTGTTATTAAAATGTAATACTGCGTACTGAAAAACTTTAATGTCATCACTAAATATATGGCTTTTGCATACAGTTACCGTAGGTTTTGTTAAGTTAAACCAGTCTCATAATCTTTAAGGGGAAATTTTGTTCACAGAATGTCTTAGTCCGTATAGCGAGCTAAGGTAGGGTGTTAAGTGACCAATTCGAAATTAATTTCAAAGATAAATAGGATAACGAGTATGCTTTATGCCATCATAAAGGCATAAATAAGGGCAATGGATGTAATGCCCAAGTGATTGAGCTAGAAATGGTCAGTGATGACGGTGTTCTAGAGTAAATTCAAGGCCTTTAGTTGCCTTGAAAAAGGTAATGTTATGACTGAAGAAGAAAGAATCGAACTGCAACAAAATAACCCGCTACACGGCTTAAAGCTTGAAACCATGATCACTGAATTAGTGGATCATTATGGTTGGGAAATTTTAGATGCGGCAATGCGTATGAACTGCTTTAACACTAAGCCTACAGTGGCAAGCGCAGTTAAATACCTGAAGAAAACCGAATGGGCTCGTGAGAAGGTTGAAAACTTCTACCTTTACCGTTTCAAGCGCATGCCTAAAGCATCGGACATCGAATACCAGATGCCTCCGCGTTCACGTACATTCCGCCATGGGCTAGAGCCTCGTGAGCCGATGGAACTAACGGTTGAGTCTATCCATGCCTCTCAAGCTAAAGCTGCGTCTGCATTTAAAGAGCGCCGTGGCGGTAACGGTCGTAATTTCCGTCGTTAACAAGAAGACGTCGCTAGAAAGAACCGTCGCTAAATAAGGCGTCGGCGATTAGCACGGCTAATTAGATAAGCGAAAAACACAAAAGGAGCCTATGAGCTCCTTTTTTAATTCGTTCGATTTAAACCGTAAATGGCTAAGCTTCGCGGTTCTTTCTTTGATTCTTCCAAAGATCGGTGACATAAACGATTGCACTGATAAGTAAGAATAGCGCTGACACAGAAAACAGAGCGGGCATTTTTAGGATCCACGCGAATGTGGCAGCAAGAAAAGCGACAAAGCAAATGAGTCGACTTGATGACATGACATGACCGAGTTTAGTGTTCATAACGCCTCCTAATGAAGTCTCACTTTCGACAGGAGAATTATCCCACCTTTGGCAAAATAAAGGCTAAAAAACAGTCTAAATTGTTATCAAATTTGCTAATTGAAGGACTCGTCTCACACATTTTGGCTTGGCTATTTTATAAGCAATAAAATAGCCAAATCGGTATGAGCAGGGTGGAGTCTTTTGGCTTTATCTTTCCAGTTGCAAGCCTTATTGACCGAACGTCTAATTAGCATAGAAAAAGTAAGCGGTGATCAAAAAGCTCGCGATGATCACTGTGGTTCGAACATAGTGTTGAGGGATGCGGCGAGAGATTTTTGCTGAATAATAACCACCAACCAATGTACCCAATAATACAGCCATGCCAGACGGCCAATCAATCGAACCATTGACGATAAAAAATACGATCGCTGCGAGGGAAGCACACGCGGACACGAGCAGTTTGATGCCATTCATCACGTTGATGTTGGTGTAACCAGCCAGCGCCAAATAGCTCAATGTCACAATGCCCAAACCTGCATTAAAATACCCACCGTAGATACAGACAATCAAAAGTAATAAAGCGGAAAAGAATGCGCCTGCGCTAGTGGCGTGCTTATGTTTTGCTGTAGCTTGTTTAAGCCATTTATTGAGCGTGCCGCCAAACGTGAAAAGCAGAGCAGCATACAGCAACAGCCAAGGGACAGATTGAGTGAACAGAGCTTCTGGTGTGTGCAGCAGTAAAAATGCCCCGATACCACCGCCAATCACACATAAAGCTATAGTCAGTTTTAGCTGCTTAGTTCCAGATTGAATTTCGTGGCGCAGAGCGTAGGCTCCGCTAATGTATCCAGCACACGAAGCAAAGGTATTGGTCGCGTTGGCTGCTATTGGTGGAACGCCAGCAAATAACAAAGCAGGGAAAGTGATGAAGCTGCCGCCACCCGCAATGGAGTTAAGCACACCGCCAACCACCCCTGATAAGAATAGAATCAACCAATCCATAGTTTTAGAATCCAATACGTTAACTAACTGGTTACCTTACTTGAATTTGTTATGAATATCAGCGCCATGTGTGTTGTAAAGATAGGTTTGTGAGTTTGCTACCACCTTAGAGCTGTGGTTTTTTGAAATAGCTGGTACGAAAAAAGGAGCCTGAGGCTCCCTTTATTTCGTTTTGTTTTCTAGGCTAAGCCAAGTTTATACTTCAACAGGCTTTGCTCTAAAGCTCTTGAACAGCTTAACCAGAATAGGACTAGATAGAACCAATACCGCTAAAATAGTGAAGGTCATAGTGATAGGGCGTTCCCATAAGAAGTTCAACTCACCATCGCTGATCATCAATGCTCGTCTTAAGTTCTCTTCCATCAAGCCGCCCAATATGAAGCCTAACAGTAATGGTGCCAATGGGAAGTTGGCTAGCCTTAATGCTATCGCAGCCATCGCTACCAGTAGCATCACAAATACGTCCATCGTGTTGAATGACACCAAGTACACGCCAGTGATTGAGAAGAAGATAATCATTGGCAGTAGAACCGTTCTAGGTACCGCTAGCAGTTTAGAGATATATGGGATCAACGGTAGGTTTAAGATAACCAGCACGATGTTGCCAAAGTACATCGAGATAATCACCGACCAAAATACGTCTGGGTGTTCAACGAACAAGCGAGGACCAGGCTGAATACCGTAGGCAATCAATGCACCAAGCATAATCGCAGTTGTACCAGAGCCCGGAATACCCAGCGTTAGTAGCGGAACGAATGAACCACTTGAAGCGGCGTTGTTTGCTGATTCAGGAGCAACAAGACCACGGATACTGCCTTTACCGAACTCTTTCTGCTTGTCTTTTGGCGCGAGGCTACGCTCCATACCGTAGCTTAGGAATGCCGCAATAGTGGCACCTGCGCCCGGTAGAACACCGGTAAAGAAACCGAGAATAGAAGATCGAATTGAAACTGGTGCCACTTCTTTGAACTCTTCTTTGGTGACCTTCATGCTACCAATATCCGACATCTTTTGGCTTTCTTCCGCGCTGGTGTCTTGCTCTGGTTTTAGAATACCCATCAAGGTTTCACCCAGTGCGAATGTTGCCATCGCTAATAATAGGAAGCTAAAGCCATCCATCAGATCCGTAAGGCCAAAAGTGAACCGTTCAACGCCAACACCTTTGTCGATACCTACAGTTGATAGCATCAAACCAAGAATAGTCATCATCCACGCTTTGATTACCTGACCTGGGCCTGCAAACGCCGCTACAGCGGACAAACCTAATAGCATCAACGCAAAGTAGTCTGAAGACTGGAAGCTCAGTGACACGCTTGCTAGAGCCGGTGCGGCAATCAAAAGCATGATTGCTGAAAGCGTACCGCCTGTGAAAGAAGAGTAAGCCGCGAGAGCAAGTGCTTTACCTGCTTGGCCTTTTTGAGCCATCGGGTAGCCGTCAAACGCGGTTACTACCGTTGAAGAACAACCCGGAGCATTGATTAAGATGGATGACGTCGAGCCACCAAATACAGCGCCGTAGTACACACCAGCCATCAAGATTAGGCCAGAAGAAGGATCTAGGCCGTATGTAATCGGGATCATCAACGCGATTGCTGAAATTGGACCGAGTCCCGGTAGCATTCCAATAAAGGTACCAACAAAACAGCCAACAATTACCATCATGATGTTCATTGGCATCACGGCGGTAGAAAGTCCTTGTAAAATTCCGTCTAACATAATGTTATCCCTACCAAAGAGTGAAGATTAAACCAGGCTCTAGGTAGATATCTAAGCCTTGAGTTAATAAAAGAAAGAACGCGATAACGAAAGGAAACGACGCGCCAAATAAGACAGCTTTGCGGCGCTCACCCAGTAGGTAAAAGCCTGCAAGTAAGAAGAAGCTGGTTGCTAAAACAAAGCCAAGATAAGTCAGTCCAACACCGTACAGAGCCATTAACACCAAGAAGCCAATAAGCAGTTTCCAGTTCAGCGGCGTAGTGTCGCATGTAACTTTTTTATCCGGCTGTCCGGTTATAAGCAGGATCAACGAAAGGCCAATGCCGATAAACGTTAGCAGGATAGGTAAGGTTCTTGCTGTGAAGGGTTCGTACTCGTCACCGGGGAACAAAGGAATCAGCGTGGTTTGGTAGCCATAGCATAAACATGCAAGCATAAAGAGCATGGCTCCGATGCGATCCTTCGAAAGCAAAGATTCCTTACTCAGAAATTTGGTTGGTAAGTCCGACATATCCAACTCCATTTGGGGTGGTATAAAAAGTAAAAAAGCCGCACATGAGCGAGTTAATGAAGAATGTCTGGGATCACTAACCAAAGGTGAGCGAATTACATGACTTGGTTAAGCCACTTGCCTCTACAACGAATCAGCAAGCTTTAGCAATACACTACGAATAAACAAAGGAGTTTTAGTTAACTCATGTACGGCGAAACAGGAAAGAGTAAGAGGGCACAAAGACCCTCTCTGGTTGTTGGTTACTTCAAGAAACCAAGCTCACGCATTAGATCGCCCATCTGTTTTTCTTGGTCTTCTAGGAAGGCGTAAAAATCTTTGTCAGCTTTGTAGTTGTCGATCCAACCGTTACGGTCACGAACCACTTGCCACTCATCGGTTTTGTACATTTTGCCAAGAGCTTCGTTCCACTCGTCGATTTTTGCTTGGCTTGTACCCGGTGCCGCAAAGAAACCACGCCAGTTAGCAAATACTGTCTCGTTGCCGTATTCAGTCAGTGTTGGGATGTTAGGCGCAGCGTCAAGACGCTTTGGAGCCGTCACAGCAAGCACTTTTACTTGGCCAGACTTAGACATCTCTAGTACTTCACCAAGGCCCGTTGAAAGCAGCTGTGTTTCGCCAGAAAGCAGTGCCGCCATCGCTTTACCGCCAGCATCGTAGGCAATGTAACGCACTTTCTTCGCATCAAAACCTTCGCCTTTGAACGCTGCCGCAACCACAAGGTGATCCATGCTGCCACGAGCGGAACCGCCAGCAATCTTAACTTTACGTGGGTTAGTTTCGAACTCTTTAACGACGTCTTCCCAAGTGTCGTACTTAGAATCCGCAGGAGCGACGATTGCGCCGTAATCGGCAATGGTTGCTGCTACCGGAGTTAGGTCACGGAAAGATTGAGGGAAGATACCTGTTAGTGAACGAACAACGATAGGCGTTGAGTTCACCATTAGCGTGTCTTCTTGGCGTTGTGCTGTTTCGATTAGGTGAGCAATCGCTTTACCGCCGCCGCCACCAGAAAGGTTTTGGAAAGAGACATTTTCTACGATGTCTGATTTCACCAATACATCACCCGTACCACGAGCCGTCATATCCCAACCGCCACCAGCGCCGCCAGGGATTAGGAAGTGGATTTTTTCTACGTCAGCAGCAAAAGTGTTGAAAGAAAAGGTTGCTGCGATAATAGAAGCCGCAAGAGTAGGTTTCAGTGCCTTGAACATGGTTCACGTTCCTTATGTAGGGGATCTCTTCAATGGAGAGAAACTTATGTTTTATTTCCAGCTACTAAACAGATGAGTAGGATATTGCTTAGCAGATGAAGCTAAAGTTAACGGTGTGTTAATGAAATGTCTGTAATGCGGCGATATTGAGAATAAAGAACATTGGATTAATATTGTTCATAAAGTTCACGGTAACGTGTTTTTGTCCGTGCGACCTGAAGTCGTATGAAGCGTTGTTCACCACGCAGAGTGAACCATCTGTATCACCAGATGACCCTAAGAGCCTGAATAAAGCAGCGGCTCTGACAACGTAACGAAGCTTGGTCGTTGGGCTGAGCGGGAGCAAAATCGTGAGAGGATGTTCCTCCTGATAACCACAAAATCGGGTGAGTGCTAGGGAGTCAATATGATGAATGTAATGTGAATCCATTTAAGGCGCGTTATACGATGAAGCAGCGGAAGTGGTTAATACG